>JAWSUF010000006.1 GCA_033549365.1 Acidobacteriota bacterium | reverse complement strand
GATCAGCGAAAAAACCCATAGTCAGATTATGCCACAGGGCCGAAACCCCGGGCTTCAGCCCGGGGAGTTTTCATTATACATCCGAATCGATTTTGACAACCCGGATCCGCTATGGTATGTGATATGATGATGAATGAAAGGAGGCCCTATGAAGAAGCTTTGTTCAAGTCTTATTATGGCCGCGC
Source organism: Acidobacteriota bacterium (assembly GCA_033549365.1). Lineage (NCBI taxonomy): Bacteria > Pseudomonadati > Acidobacteriota > Acidobacteriota bacterium. The sequence goes on along the minus strand of JAWSUF010000006.1, from coordinate 244,192 downwards.
TCGTCATCGCCGTGCTGGCCGTTTCCGCGGAAGCTCAGGATAAGCCGCGTCTCGGCGTCCTGCGTTTCACGAACCAGACAAGCGCCGGATGGTGGAGCGCCGCCGTCGGATCGGAGCTTTCCGATATGCTGGCATCCGAACTGGTGAGCACGGGCTCGTTTTCGGTTCTCGAACGCAAAGAGATCGAGGCGGTGCTCGGCGAGCAGGATCTCGGCGCGACGGGCCGGATCGATCAGGCCACCCGGGCCAAAATGGGAAAAATCAAGGGAGCGGAATTCCTCGTGGCCGGAACGGTCTCCTCTTATGAGGAGAGGATCGGCGGAGGAGGCGGAGGAGTGGCTTATCGGGGTGTCCGTCTGGGTGGAAAGAAAGATCGGGTCTATATCGCCGTCGATCTCAAGGTGATCGACACGGAGACCGGAGAAATCGTCGATGCCCGGACCATCGAGGCTGAAGCTTCGGCCGCGGGCCTTGATGCCGGCGTGAACTATCGGGGCTTTTCCGTCCGGGGAGGCGGTTATGAAAAAACTCCGGCGGGGCAAGCCATCCGGGCCTGTATCATTTACCTGACGGAATACCTGGAATGTTCGCTTCTCTACGGACCCGACTCCCGCTGCATGAAGAAGTGGGATCAGATGGAACAGAAGCGCCGCGACCGGACCAAGGGCGCCATCAAGATCAAGTAGAAACGCTGTTTTTGATGCGGATGGCGCCTTTGAAACGGGCGCCGTTCATGATGGAAACCCGGGCGGCCGTGATGTCCCCCGTGAGGGTTGCCGTTTCCGCGACGAGAATGCGCTCGTCGGCATCGACATTGCCCTTGAGTTCCCCCTGAAGGGTCAGAAACTTGACCCGGATGTCGGCTTCGACCTTGGCGCCCCGGGCGATGACCAGGGAGCCTTGGTTGAGTTCGATATGGCCCTTGAAGCGGCCTTCGATCAAGAGATCGTCCCGGCCGCTGATACGGCCGTTCAAGGCAAGCTGGGAGCCGATCCGGGAAGTCTGGGAAAGGGAAGTCGGGCTGTCTGTCGTTTCCGTCGAGTTCGCGCGTTCGTCTTTGAACATGGAGTGATTATAGAAGGCCCGCCCTCCGTCTGTCAATTCGGCTTTTTTCACGCACACCCTCGGCTCCGAGTGCGTGCGCGGGTCGAGGTCGCCGCAGCGATGAGGATCGGGCTGCGCAGGCGTAGTTGAGCTACGTCGAGCAGGCCGGGACGAAATCGATGTGGTGAGATCGGCCCGTCCGAAGGATGAAAACGCCCTTTTAGGGAAAAGAGAGAAAACTGGGGCGTTTTCACGCACACCCTCGGGTTGACAAAGGGAGAGATTCGGGCTAGATTTGGGGTCGCATCGAGCGGGCATAACTCAACGGTAGAGTGCGAGCTTCCCAAGCTCGGAGTTACGGGTTCGAATCCCGTTGCCCGCTCTTTTTTATTGAGGTCCGGACATGACGACATGGCATTACACCCTGGAACCGGAGCCGCTTTCCGGGCCCAGGAACATGGCCGTCGACGAGTTCCTGTTCAGAAAAGCTGCGGAAAGCGGCGGTACGTTCCTCAGGTTTTACCGGTGGTCCGGACCGACCGTGTCTCTGGGCGCCTCTCAAAATGTCGAAAAGGTTCTCGACGCCGAGGCCTGCCGTCGCCGCGGCGTTGCCGTCGTGCGCCGCATCACCGGCGGAAAACTGGTGCTTCACCAACAAGAATTGACCTATTGCGTGGCCTCCGCGGACACGTCGGTATTCCCCGCATCGGTCCGTGAATCCTACCGTCTCATTTCTCAGGCTCTGATCCGCGGCCTGGAAGAGATGGGGCTTCGTCCAAGCCTGGCCGGAAACCCCCCGGAGTCCTATCTCCGAGGAATTCAACCATGTTTTGCCCACCCGGCCCGGGATGAGATCGAGATCGACGGAAAAAAAATCGTCGGCAGCGCCCAGAAGCGGAGCGGCGCCGTTTTCCTGCAGCACGGCTCCCTTCCCTTGAAAAAAACGGATGACCTGCTTCAGACCGTTTCCCGGGGAACGGACGGGCGGCCCGTTCTCATGACGTCGCTCTCCGAAGCTCTGGGCCGACCGATCGATTTTTTCTGGGCCGCCGGGCGACTGGAAACCGGTTTCCGAAACATCTTTTCGGTCGAACTTGTCCCTTACGACCCGGCTCACGAAAACCCGGCCGCCCTGGCCGAGTTGGAGAATCGATATGCCTTGTCTTGAATAAAACCTCCCCCGGTGATACGATAATTCGTGGAAAGAGCGGGAGGATAACATGAATGAAATCGACGAACTGTCCAAACTCGAAGTCTCCGGTTTGCCTCCCCTGCGTCCCATGCTTTTCGACGACCTCTACCAGAATGTCTACAAGAACCTCCATCTTGAACTCGGCACCGGTCCCGTGCTCTACACCCTGTCTCCGTCCTATTCCGTTATCCATCCGTCCCCCAATGAAAAAGTCAGCGATTTTCTCGCCCGCAAGGAGGATGTTCTGGACTATCTCCGTGAGGCGATCATCCAGAATCTGGCCCTGTATTCCGCCCTTCTCGATAAAAGCAGCTATTTCATCGAGCAGAATCACTTTCTTGTTCTGGCCCGGTTGAGGGAACGGGAGTCGGACGGCCGGAAATATGAGATCAAATTCTATACCCACACCCCCAAGGATCTCCTGTCCCATTATGAAGACAAGATTTATATCGGGCGGGATTTCATCGATCTGTTCAATATCAAGCGCAAGCACATGGGTGTCAAAGACTTCATCGTTTCGCTGAAGAGACAATTCGAAAGCCTGCTGGACAGGGCCCAGGACCGGATGAAAGATCCCATGGATTACACGTCCTTTTTCCAGGAGATCAAGGAATCCGTGCTCGAACTCCAGACCGAAAGCCTTCTCATCCTTCAGTCTCTGCCGCCCTATCCGGATCTGAAAACCATGAGCGGCAAGGATTTGATCGAGGTGAATGCCCAGTACAGGACCGTCAAGCATTTCCTCATTGAACTTCACGATGAAGTCGCCGAGTTCGAAAATCTCCTTCGCTTCAAGAAGGAAACCGAATTCGTCCGCTATGTCACGAAATTCAACAAGGATCTGACCAACCTGATTTCCTATTTCCACATCAAGATCAACGGTCTGCTGACCCGGAAGATCTATTTCTACAAAAACCGCCAGGGATAAAAAAAAAGCCGGGCGCGGGGCGCCCGGCGTTAACGTCACAGGGATCAGTCCTGAGACGCGGGACGATCTTCGATGCGGATGTCGCCGTATTGGGATGACAGGACGACGCGCGGCTCTTCGCCTTCGGCCATGAAGGCCCGGACCAGGCTTGTTCCATTCGAATCCCTAAAAGGCTCAGGTCCGGAAAGCCGCCAGATGACCCGGCCGTTCCGGGCCCGGGCTTCGAGAGAAACCGCGGCTCCCCGGGGCCACAGAACGCGGACGGCGCCGTAACGGCCGGACACGCGGAGGCCGTCTTCCGGAGAAAGAGGAGACAGGCTGATCTCGCCGTTGGAAACGTTGATTTCGGCGTCTCCCGAAAAATCATCCAGGTCGCATTTCTCGTGGGAGGTGTCGATCCGGATGGACCCGTCGCGGAGGTGCCGGCCTCGAACACGCACGTTCCGACCCTTGACCTCGGCGCCTCCCCGGATGTTTTCGAGCGTGACGCGCCCGTGTTGGGTGGCGATGCCGATCCTTCCCCGCGCACCGCGGACCGAGACGTCGGAGTGGTACCCTTCGATCTCCGCAGGGCCGGTGTCTTCCAGGGTGATTTTATCGTGGGTGTTGGAGATGCGAACGGGGCCTTCGAGACGATGTCCGGTGACGGCGTTGTGGCGGCCGGAAATCGCGGTTTTCCCGCCGATGTCTTCCACGCGGATCCTGCCGAAGCTGTTCGTCACGGACAAATCGCCTCCGACGGTCCGGATCCGGACATCCGCATGCCGGCCGGCCGCGACGGCGCCGCCTTCGATATCCTCCAATTCGATGGCCCCGTGACTGTTGGCGATGTCCGCATCGCCCGCGATACCCGCGGCGCGGACGCGTCCGTGCCGGTTGACCACGACCGTTCGGCCCAGATCGAGAACCTTGATGTTGCCGTGGCTGTTGCGGATGTCGACGGCTGTGCCGGGAGGCGCCAGGATCCGGATATGGGTTCGGAAATTCTGCTTTCGGAAATCGGCCCGATTCGTCGCGATGCGGATCAGGTCACCTTTGTGGGAAACGACGGTGGAAAGCCGGCCGGCGATTTCGGCCGCCTCGGCCTCGTTTCGTCTCCGGATGTCCTTGCGGAGCGTCGCTTCGAGCGAAGTCCGCCCTTCCTGCCCGACGACTTCGACATCGCCGTGACGGTTTTCGATTTCAAGCCGATATGTTTCAGGAAGAGCGATCTCCTCGGTCTCTTCGTAGACATACGACTTTCCCCAAAACATGATGTCGTCCGCCCAGGGCGCAAGGTCCCGCCATTTTCCGGTCTGCAGGTGATAGAAAACGACACCTGCAAAGACCAGGAAAATCAGGAGAACGACTTCCTTAGCTTTCATGGTCCGGATCCCCGGCGGCCGGTTCGGCGGGCCTCCGGCTTCTCTCCTTGATTCCGGCATAGAGCTTCGAGGCTCCCCAAATGATGAGGACGACCGGCCACATCCGGGCCACGAAATCCCAGACATGGATGTCCAGGGATTGAAGAAGGAAGAGAACCCCGACCGTGATCAGGATTATCCCCCAGACCAGAGAATCGCTGCGTTTGCGTTGTGCCATGTCCGTCTCCTTCACTGTTTTTCGGCGGAGCGGCGGAAATGCTCGGCCACGAGTTTCAAGCCGATGCCGATGACGACCACCGGCCAGAAGTCGATCAGCCTGTCATAGCTCACGACATCGAAATTGGCCAGGATCAGAACCAAGCCAAGGGCCATGAGGGCGATGCCCCAGAAGATTGATCCGCGAAGCGTCTCGCCTGGCTCGGTGAGGGCCGTGATTTCGGCGGTGTCCTTTCCGGACGCAAGGGCTTTCAGATTGATCGCTCGGGCCGACTGGACGGCTTCGATGATCTGATAGATGTAGAAACCGGCCAGCATGAGGGCCGTGAAAGGCTGTCCGCCGCGTCCCTGCAGGGTGATCAGTCCGGCGAAGAGAACGATAAAAAGGACGCCCTTGGCGACCTGGCCGTTGTAGACGGCGCCGATGCCCGGGAAAAAAGCGGACAGAAGTCCGGCGGCCGCCGGCGACTTCTGCGGTTTTGGAGCGACGATCATTTTTTCTTCCATGTTATTCCTCCAAGAGTCTGTTTATGGAATCTCCGTGTCTTTTTGCAGAACCGGAAGATTTTTGACCTTATCGAAGGTTGTTTCCGTATAGGCGCTCAGCTCGCCGGTCAGGCCGCCGGCCCGGGCGACGAGCCGCTCCGCCTGGGCGTATCCCAAGTGAATCCGGCGGTCGATTTCCCTCCGAATCCGGGGGCCGTCCGGGTGGAAGGCCAGGGCGGAGACGAGGACGAGAAGACCTGCCGCAGCGGCATAGAGCGGCTGCAGGGACGGCCGAAGCAGAAGATCCGTGAACAGCCGAAACGTCCGCCGCCGGATGGGGATGCCCCGGAGGCGCTCGACGAGGCGGGGCGGAACATCGACTTCGGGAAAACCGGCCAGACTTTCGGTGAGCGACTTCATCCGTTCGAGCAGATCGGCGCATTCGGGACAGGACCGGAGATGAGCCTCGAAACGGTGTTGTTCTCCGATTTCGAGCCCGCCTTCGAGATAAGCGGAAAAAAGCTCTTCCATGCGATTACAGGTCATGATCCGCTCCTTGTCGATCCCGGAGAAGCCGGGCCAGTTGAAGCCGGGCCCGGTTGACCCGGGATTTGACCGTGCCCAGGGGGATATCCAGGCTTTCGGCCATCTCTTCGTAGGAATGGCCCTGGATATCCCGGAGAATCAGGGCCATTCTCATGTCTTCCGGCAGGCCGTCGAGACCGTCCCAGACTTTTTTCCGGGTTTCCTCCCGGATCAGGGATTCCTCCGGATCGGCCGAAGATCCCGCCTTGAACCGGTGTTCTTCGAAATCGTCCCGCTGCGTCTTTTCCCGCCGGGTCCGCCGGTATTGGTCGATCAGGTGGTTGCGGCCGAGAGTCAGAAGCCAGGCCGTGAAGTTTTTTCCGGCGTCGTATTTCCCGAGGGAATGGTAGAGCTTGATGAAGATCTCCTGTGTCAGATCCTCGGCCTCCTGGTAACTCCCCGAGAACTGGTAGGCCAGGTTGAAAATTTTTCGGGAATAGGCGTCGACAAGCATGTTCCAAGCTCCGGCTTTTCCTTCCAGGCACTCCTGAATGACGTTTTCCAAATTCACACAACTCATCCGGATTGACGAGGATGGCCGGAAAAAAGTTCCATGCCCGGTTCATTGTATTGTGTTATTCTTAAAAGCGCAACGAATCCCCAAGGATCAAGGTTGAATCAAGTGAGGATGGACGAGCAGGAGCTGATGGCCCGGGTCCAGGCCGGAGACGAAGAGGCTTTTTCCGGGCTTGTCGGGCTCTATAAGGACAGGATCGTGAATTATCTTTACCACTTCACGGGAGATTATCAGAAGGCCGTGGATCTATCCCAGGAAACGTTCATTCGGGTCTATTTCAAAGCGGACAAATACCGGCCCATTGCGCCGCTGTCCTCGTGGATTTACTCCATTGCCGGAAATCTGGCCCGTTCCGAGCTCAAACGATCCAAGCGCCGGGCGGCGGTTTCCCTGGACGACATCCCCAACGAGTGGCAGGCCGGAACATACTCCGAAGATCCCGATGACACCGGCCTGGTTCGCAACCTCCGGGAGGCCCTGGACTCGCTTCATCCCCGCTACCGCATCCCCATCATCCTCAAGGATATCGAGGGATTTTCCCAGGAGGAAATCGCCGAAATCATCCGCCGTCCGGTGGGAACGGTCAAAGCCCGCATCAGCCGCGCCCGATCGGCCCTCAAACGGAAACTTCAAAAGGCCGTCGGCGGCGGGTCGATTCCCGAAGATCACGAGGTGCAGAATGGAAAATCTTGAGTTTCTGGCCCGGCGCGGCCGGGTTCGGGCGCCTGCGGGATTTGAACAATCCGTCATGGCCGGCCTCTCCGCCGAGAAGCGCCGCCGGCTCGTTTTCCACCGGGGTCTCCGGCTGGCCTGGGCCGGCGGAGCGGCGCTGTTTCTTGCCGGAATCCTGTCGCTGAGTCTTCTCGACCGGCGGGGCGGATCGGACTGGACGGCGGCGGCAGGACCGGGGGCTTTGTCTTCCGGTTCCCCCGCCATTCCCGTCATGGAAACCATCGATTACGGTCGCGAGATCCGGTCGGCGGACACGGAACCCCGGACGATCTACATCCTCGAACGGGTTTCCGAAGCGATGCTTCTCGATGCCATGTATTGAGCCGGAGACAGTTCAAGGAGGCACGGAGATGATGAAAAGAATCCTGAGCGGCGCAGCCGCCCTTATCTTCGGATTGATCCCCATCGCTTCTGTTTGGGGGCTGGAAGCTCCGGTCGCCGGACCCAACGATAAGGGTATTGTCGAAATCACCCGCCGGGCGTTCCCTTCCGTGGTTCAGGTCGAAGCGCAGAATCACATGCGGAAAGTGGCGACGGGCGTCGTCATCGACAGGGACGGACATATCGTGACGACGGCTCTCATCTCGCCGCGGGACGAGACCATTGCGGTCATCACGCATGACGGAAAACGATATGAGGCGGAGTTTCTGGGTTTCGATCCGGTGACGCATCTGGCCGTCGTCAAGACCCGGGCCAAGGGTCTTCGCCCTCTGAATGTTCCGGGGCGGTCGGAAAAGGCCGGTCCGGGAGCCTGGGTCTGTGTGATCGGCATCTCTCCGGAGAGAGCGCCTTCGGTCACGCAGGGCATCGTCAGTTCGGTTTCCGATGACAGGCTGAGATTGAACGTCTGGGTCATGCCCGGATCGAGCGGCGGCCCCGTGCTGGATGAAAAAGGGCGCATGATGGGGCTGCTCCGGGGGATTTATACGGAAGAAGCGCCGGTGATGTTCGGTTTCCGCGACCGGGAGCAGGTCGGATCGGGATATGTCCTGAGCCGGGCGGAAGCGCCCTCCTCCGGCATGGCCCTGGCCGTTCCCATTGATATCGTTCTTTCCGTGGCCGATCAGATCAAAAAAACGGGCCGGGTTGAAAGAGGCTGGATGGGCGTCTCCATCTTTCAGGAGGAAGGCGGCGAGGTTGTTCTGACTGATGTGGACGGCCGGGGGCCGGCCGCCCGGGCCGGACTGAAGCCCGGAGATATCATCCTGAAAATTGACGGGAGACCGCTGGACCGGGCGGAAGATATGGCCATGGAAATCCGCCGCAGCCTCCCCGGGCGCGAACTTGTCCTGAATGTAAAAAAAAGTTCAGGGACAATCGAGGACGTCAACGTGACACTCGGAACTTTCTCCGAAGATGAGGCGCGGCGAGAGCTCGAATCCCGCTTCCCGCGCCTTTTTCCGCCTTTGCAGCCCGTCCGGGAAAAAAGGGATTTCAAAATCCCGGACATGCCCCTCTTGAGCTTTGAAAAGAAGCGTTATGTCGGCATTTATCTGGAAGAGCTGAATCCGGAACTCTCGGCGTTTTTCGGAGTCCGGGAGGGGCGGGGCCTTCTCGTCTCGAGCCTGACGCCCGGCGGTCCGGCGGAAAAAGCCGGGCTTCGGGTCGGCGATGTCATCGTATCCGCGGCCGGCCGGCGTGTCGAGTCGATCGACGCGCTCATCGACATCATCCAGGATGCCAAGTCCGGGAGCTGGATCAAGTTGGATATTCTCAGGGAAAAGAAAAGCCTGAGCTTGGAAGTTGAAGTCGCCGAGGAAGAAGCGACCGGCGGGATCCGCCTCCCGGATTGGGAAGAAGGGTTCGCCGTCTGGCGGGCGTTTGCGGATAGGCTCCAAAACGAGGCTGTGCGCTGGAACGACGAGCATGGTCAGGCGTTCCGGGAAGAACTGGCTAAAATCCGCGAGGACATGGCCAAGAAGGGAAGCGCCGCGGCCGAGGATATAAAAAATCGGCTCAGGAGATTGGTCCGTAAAATTTAACCGCATAAAACAGCCGTGACACCGGGATATCGACAACGGCCCGGTCATGATAAGACCCTGGGCAGGAGGACGGCATGATAAGGAGGGAAAAAGCGGTCGCGGCGGTTCTTGTTTTGGGGTTGATTTTCCCGGCGACATCGTCTTTTTCTCAATGGAAGAACCTTGAGGCATTGCCGGAAACTCTGGGGCTCAGGGACGGGATTCTGGATTTTGACACGCCGGTCTTTCATCTTCAGCTGGTCAAGGCGTCCCAAACGGTCGCCGCTCTCAGGCCGAAAGGCGGGGACGGATTTGACTACACCCCCTCCGAAAACCTGAAGATCCGCGGAGGCAACCATTGCTATCATTTGGGCGATCTGACTTTAAGGGTCAGAGTGGGGGAGGATCGCCGATGGAAGGACTATTCGACGGCCGCCGAACGAGGATCCGTGAAACCCATCGATCCGGGACCCGGCGGCCTCGCGTCGTCCGATCTGGCCGGGACGCTTGCCGAAGACTTTCCGCTGCAGGCGCTTCGCACCTGGGAGGTGCGTGACGGAAATCTGGGGCTTCGATTTGTCCTGAAGAACAACGGTGACCGGCCCGTCGAAATCGGCTCCCTGGGGATTCCCTTGATTTTCAACAACATCCTGCACGGAAAAGACCTGGACCGGGCCCATGCCTCCTGCGTCTTTGCCGATCCGTATATCGGTCTGGATGCGGGTTATCTTCAAGTCGCCCGCCTCCACGGCCGGGGATCCGTCCTTCTTGTTCTGCCTTACGCCGGGACTCCGTTCGAAGCCTATCGTCCGCTCCTTGACGATCCGACACCCCGGGGGGTGACGTTCGAGGGATTTCATGAATGGATGGTTCACAGCCGGGCTCATGCGGAAGAGGACTGGTCCGAGGCCGAACCGTGGAACCGTCCGACATCGAGGCGTCTCAATCCCGGCGAGTCGGCCGTTTACGGCGTGATGTTCGTTCCGTCCGAATCTCTGCGGGCCGTCGAATCGACGCTGATCGGGCATCGCCGCCCGGTCGCCGTCGGAATTCCCGGCTATGTCCTGCCGAAAGATATCTCCGCCCGCTTGTTCCTCGGCCATTCAGCGGAGGTCCGCTCCATGGACGTGGAGCCGGCGGCGGCGTTGACGGTGCGTGAAGACGCGCCGGCGCCCAACGGCTGGAAAACCTACCGGATTCACGGCGAGGAGTGGGGGAGGGCCCGCTTGACCGTCACCTATGCCGACGGCTTGAAACAGTCTGTTCACTACAACGTCATCAAGCCCGAGGCGGAGGTCGTTTCCGACATGGGGCGTTTCCTCACCCATGAACAGTGGTACGACAACCCGTCGGATCTTTTCCGCCGCAGCCCGTCGGTCATAACCTATGACTATGAGTCCATGAGCCCTGTTCTGGAAGACAACCGGGCCTGGATCGCCGGTCTCAGCGACGAGGGAGGGGCGGGCTCCTGGGTGGCCGCCGTTATGAAACAGTTGGTCCGGCCCGATGCCGGGGAACTGGCCAAACTCAGGCGCTTTTTCTTCGAGACCTTGTGGGGCGGCATTCAGTACAGTGAAGGCGACAGGAAATACGGCGTCAGGAAAAGCCTGTTTTTCTACGAGCCCGAAAAGATGCCCGAAGGCACATACAGCGATGCCGTCAAATACGGTTCGTGGTCCTCTTGGAAAAGGGAAGAGGCGGAATCCACGGTGCGTTCCTACAATTATCCCCACGTCGCTGCAGCCCATTGGGTTTTTTACCGCTTGTCGCGGAACGCCGAAGGGTATGTTCCCGAAAAAACATGGGATTGGTACCTTGAGAAGGCCTGCCGGACGGCTCTGGCCATGGTCGAACAGGCTCCGGGATACGCCCGGTTCGGTCAGATGGAAGGGACCATTTTCCTCATGATTCTGCTCGATCTGCAGAGGGAAGGGCTGACCGAACTCGCGGAACAACTCGAAGCGGCCATGAAGAAGCGCGCCGATCTCTGGCGGTCTCTGGCCTATCCCTTCGGTAGCGAAATGCCCTGGGATTCCACGGGTCAGGAGGAAGTCTACACCTGGTCGAAATACTTCGGCTATGAGGACAAGGCCCAGGTGACCCTTGATGCCATTTTGGCCTATATGCCGACGGTCCCGCACTGGGGCTACAACGGAAGCGCCCGGCGCTACTGGGATTTTGTCTATGCCGGAAAACTGAGGCGGATCGAACGCCAGCTTCACCACTACGGATCGGCCCTGAACGCCGGCCCGGTGCTGGCCGCATTCCGGGAAAAACCAGGAGATCTTTATCTGCTGAGAGTCGGTCATGCCGGAGTTATGGGGGCGCTTGCCAACATCACGCGCGAGGGATTCGCTCCGGCCGCATTTCACTCCTATCCCTCCACGCTTCGCATCGACGGCATTTCGGGGGACTACGGCCCGGGATTTTTCGGCTATGCCATGCACACCGGAACCTATGTCGTGGATGACCCGGATTTCGGCCGGCTGGCTTTCGGCGGCGAGATCGCTCCGGAAGTCGGGTGGATCTCGGTCATCCCGAAGAACAGTGCCCGCTCCCGGGTCTATCTGGCTCCCTTGGGGCTTTGGCTGACTCTCGATTCCGGAAGTTTTGAGAAGGTCGAGTATCGGGAATCGGATGGAAGAGTCAGGATAACCCTGGCGCCCCGGAATACGCATGTCGCCCAAGCCGGGCTGCGCATCGAACAGCCGGCCCGCCCGGCCGGCACCGGCGATTATCGGCTTACGGCCGCTTATCCCAAGGAACGGGGAGCCGCCATCATCCCTCTCGGTTCGAAAGTCACCCGGGTTGAGCTCGTTCGTTAGTCCGGCAGGAGCCACTGCCGTTCGAGGCGCTCGAGTTCGGAGGGTGAGAGGCGGGGACGGTCATACATCCCCTTGGCCTGTCTTTGCCGGAAAGCTTCGTAGAGGACGATCGCAACGGAAACCGAGAGATTGAGGCTCTGGACCATTCCGACCATGGGGATGGCGATGGTTTCGTCGGCGTAGCTCAAGGCTTCCGGGGTCAGGCCGGCCGCTTCGCTGCCGAAAACAAGAGCCGTGGGAGTCGTATAATCGATCCGATCGTAGGGCAGCGCTCGGGTACCGATCTGAGCGGCGACGATTCGGAATCCCGCTTTTTTCAGATCCGGCAGGCAATCGACGGCGGCCCGGTGAACCCGCCATTCCAGCCATTTGTCGGCCCGTGTCGTGATGGCTTCGTTGAGCTTGAGGGCTTCGGCCTGAGGGGCGATGATGTCGAGGTATAAAACGCCGCAGGCGTCACAGGTCCGGGCCACGGCGCTGGCATTGTGGGCGATGGACACGGCGTCCAGAACAACCCGGAGATCGGGCTGGCGTTTGGCCAAGACTTCGCGGACGCGGGCGATGCGTTTTTCCGTCGGCACGGTGAAACTCTATAATAGAATCATTTTGGCGGCCAGGACGAGCCAGACGATCAGGGTGGCGACGGCGGCCCGATATTCCCGGTTAATCGTGTACAGGCGGCGATCGAAACGGGTCCCGTTGCGGGCGGCGCGGCGTAGACCGGGAAAAAACAGCGGCACTTTTTTTGCGAAATCATCGTATTTTTCCATGAACAGACGGCGCATCCGTTTCCGTTCCTTGACGATGATCAATGGATAAAAGACGCCGAAGTATGCCGTCAGGAGTGCCAGAACGGGCCAGGAGCGGGCCGTGACCGCGACGCCGGCTCCGATGATCAGATTGCCGAGATAGAGGGGATTCCGGGTGTGGCGGTAGGGACCGGATACGGCCAAAATTTTTTCCTTGTTCAGGTGGCCGGAGGCCCAGGCTCTCAGGGCCAGTCCTGCAAGGGCCACGGCGCCCCCCGCGGCGAGGGACAAGATGGTGGGCCGGGCCAGGACGCCCACGGCCAGAATGAAGACGGTTCCCGTTCGCACGCGCCAGCGGTAGAGAGCTTCAACGATTGGATGATCCGTCATTGTCTTTCAGCACGTTCTCGGCCTGCTCGGCGACTCGATCGGGGTCGAGACGGCTCAGGCATTCCAGGCGGGAACATTCCCTTTTATAACAGGGATGGCAGGGAATTGGCAAGTGAAGGGTTTTGTCCAGCGGTCCGAAGGGTCCGTTCCGGGCCGGGTTGGTCGGGCCGAAAATCCCGACAACGGGCGTTCCCAAAGCGCAGGCGGCCTGGAGGGCGAAGGTGTCTCCGCTGAGGAGAAGGGCGGATTGTTCTATCAGAGCCAGGACTTCCGCGATGCTCATGAAAGGCGCCGGGACGGCTCCGGTTTTGGCCGCCAGGTCCCGGGCGATGCCGCGTTCGATATCCGTTCCCCAGAGGATAAGGGGAAAGATGTCCGGCGTTTTCAGCCGGCTGAGAACGGAAGCCCACTTGTCGGCCGTCCACCTCTTGGTCTCCCAGGCGGCGCCGACGTTGATGATCACGATGCGCGACGGAGGGGAAAACCCGAGTTCCTGGATTTTGCCGACGACGCCGGCCCGAAGATTCGGGGGAATCTCGATGGGAAAGTTCCAGCCGCCGTCGATGATGCCGAGGTTTTCAAGAAGCCCGAGATTCCTGGCGATGACGTGCCGATTCTCGTCGGCTTCGCGGGCCCGTTCGGTGTAGAAGACTCCGGCCGCCGGTTCCCGCAGGTTGGCCTTGGCGAAGCCGATCCTTCGCCTGGCGCCGGAAAGGCGGGCCGCCGCGGCCGACTTCAACAATCCCTGAAAATCGAGCGCCGTCCGGTTCCGGTCGCGTAGCCGCCGCAACCAGCCTTTCGAGCGGGCGACAATGATCTCGTCGATTCCCGGGACGAGATCGAGAATGTCTTTTCCCGCCTTCTCGACCAGCCAGGAGATGCGTGCGCCGGGAAAGGCCTTTCGCAGGGCCGCAAAGGCCGGCAACGTGTGAATGATATCTCCCAGGGAACTGAGACGGATGACAAGAAAGGACTCATCCGGACGGCCGGAAGACCGGGAATCAGCGGTCGCCACGTCCGCCCCCCTGTCGCCGGGCCGCCGTCAGATTCCGGATGACTTCGGATGTGGAGCGGATCTTCGGGCCTCCGGCGATGAAGATCTCTCCGCCGTAGGCCCTGACGACCGCCCGTTCCGGAACGGTGTCGACGGAATAATCCGAACCTTTGGCGTGGACGTCGGGTTTGAGGGTTCGGAGGATGTTTTCGACGTTGTCTTCGGCAAAGATCGTGACGTAATCCACGAATTCGAAGGCGCAGAGGATCTCGGCCCGCTCGTCCTGGGGAAGAAGAGGGCGGCCGGGTCCCTTGAGCCGCCGGGTCGAAGCATCGCTGTTGAGGGCGACGATAAGAATATCGCCGGCCGATTGACAGTGGCGGAGATAACGGACGTGTCCGGCGTGGATGAGATCGAAGCAGCCGTTGGCCAAAACAACCTTTCGGCCCTTTCTCTTTTCTTCTCTGACAATGCGGGATAGGCGGGAGAGGGATTTGAGTTTGTCCGGCTTCACGAGAGAATCGCCTGCCGGAGTTCTTCGCCCGAAAGGACGGCTGCGCCTTTTTTCATGACCACGACGCTTCCGGCCCGATTGGCCAGTTGGGCGGCTTCGCGGAAGGATGCGCCGGCGGCCAGGGCGAGAGTGTAAACACTGATGACCGTATCGCCCGCCCCCGTGACGTCCACGATGTCGGAAGGGCCGTGGGCGGGAATGTGATAGGGAGGGCGGCCGGTTTCGAAGAGAATCATGCCGCGGGCCCCCCGCGTAATCAGAAGGGCCGGCGACCGGAGACGGCGGAGAAGATCGCGTCCGGCCTTCCGCAGCGTCGGGTCTTCTTCCCGGATATCCCGCTGCAACGCATCCCGGACTTCGGTTTCGTTCGGTGTGGCCGTGGTTCCGCCTGGAAAATCAAGAATGCGGAAACGGGAATCCAGCGTGACGGACCTTTGTTTCCCGCGGAAGACGGGAGAGGCGGATTTGAAGATTTCCGGATCGACCGCTCCGTAGTTGTAGTCCGAAACCAGAAGGCCGGCGCAATTCCGGACCAGATCGCGGAGCGCCGAGGAGAAGCTCTTTTTTATGTCGGCTGCGGCGGGAATCCGGCTTTCCCGGTCGATGCGCAGGATCTGCTGCTTGCGGGTGTTGTGTTCGCCGGCCAGAACGCGGGTTTTGAGAGGTGTGGCATAGCCCGGAACCTGAAGCATGTGATCCGAGGCAATGCCCATTTTTTTCAGCATGGCCAGGATTTTGCGGCCGGCGTCATCCAGGCCGACGGCGCCGACGGGGACGGGCTGAGCCCCCAGGGCTTTGAGGTTCTGGAGGGCGTTCCCGGCCCCGCCCAGGGTGAATTCCCGGTCACTGTAAGACAGGATCAGAACCGGGGCTTCGCGGGAGATCCGGCGCGTGGTTCCATAAATGTATTCGTCCAGAATGAAGTCGCCCCAGACGGCGATCCGGTGTCCGGCCAGGCGCCCGGCGATTTCAAGAAGGCGGACGGTGTCTGTTTTCATGGGGTTCAAGTGAAGCTTTTTTTATCACACATGACGATCGGAAATCAACCGGCGCAGCGGCCTGTTGACCGGTGTCCTCGAATTTGTTACATATGGGACGGGCCGGAGTGGCGGAACTGGCAGACGCGCTGGACTCAAAATCCAGTCCCTGGCGACAGGGGTGTGGGTTCGATTCCCACCTCCGGCATACAAGAATTCAAAACCGGATCGTGACCGTCGTTCCCTCCTTGCGGTCGATGTCCATTGTTCCGTCGATCTGATTGACGGGATCCGAGACGATCTGAAGCCCGAAGCCGTTTTCAGGTTTTTGTTGACATGCCGAAGGCCTGCTGGAGAACGCCGACCAGGCCGAGCGCGAAATCGATCTCCGTGAGCGGAATGCCGTTGTCCTGGGAAATCTTCGTGAACCGGCCGTCCTTGTTGGCGTCCTTGGTGACGACGAGATAATCCGCAAAGGGGGCGACGGCGTCGATCATGCGCTCGTTGTCGCTGCCCGGAGCGCCCCGCTTGGAGGTTCCCCCGACGTGGACGGCGATCATGAAAATCTTTTGGCTCTTGCAATGGTCGACGATCTTTTTCAGGCGGTTGACTTCGTCGTCCACGGTCAGGCCGGAGGCGCCCATTCCCTTGAGGCTGGCGCCGATCGCGAAGATCACGGTCTTGTAGGGCGTGCCCTCGGGGTGCTTGTCGAGGTCGGAGTGGACCTCGGCGTAAAACCCGCCGCCCTCCTGGGTTGTCTGTCCGCCCAACCCGACACCGGCCGCGATGATCTCGACTGTGGGGACGTCGCAATAATCATAGGGAATTCCGGCTTCCTCGCAGATGATGTTCAGCGTGGTGATATCGGGGCTCTGGCCCGCCGATGTCGTCAGAACCGGAAGTTCGGCCTTGGGCACGTCGCCGCCGGACGTCCATCCCGACGGGGCTGTGAGAAGAATCCCGGCTGCAATCGCCAGAAAAACGGGCAAGCGATATGTTTTCATCAATTCAACTCCTTTGTCGCCGCATCCGGTTCGAGCCGGACGTCGGAGGTTATTTTTTCTTGGTCGGCTCGATGCCGTGGTAACGGATGACCTCTTTCAGCCATTCTTCCGGATAGGGGAGGTCGATCCGTGTGCGCTTCACCGGGTCGTAGATGCTGAGGCCCCGGTATTTGACGATGAGGTCGTCGCCGAGTTTCCACCAGGCGTTGACCGCGCTTTCGGCATTCCGGATGCTGTACATGTTGAGGAAGTCGGCCGCCTTGGCCGGGTCTTCCTTGTGCAGGCGCAGGGCCAGGTCGTCGATCATGCGGGTCCGCTCGATGGCGCCGCCCTCCCAGACTTCGATGGCCGCCTGAACATCCTTGATGGCGTGCGAATAGGCCACCTGGGCCAGGGTGTCGACGTAATCGAAGGCCCAGCGGGCCGAGCCGCGGTCGAATTCCCAGTGATCGCCGATCTCGAAGGAATGCGGGATTTCGGCCGCCCCGAGATAGAACGGCATGTAGCAGGCCGTATCCTGCGCGCCGAAAGCGATCCAGAGGATGCCGCCGATCTCATTCGGCAGGCCTCTCCGGACCTGGGTGATGGTCGTGTATTCGGCCCGGTTGACGCCGATGGGACGGGGCGTGGGATAGGTCTGATCGCCGACGCGAACGGGGCGTGGGTGGTAGTTCGGATTGCTGAACGGCCCGCCGCGGAGACCGGCTCCGGTGTCGAAGGGCGTTCCCTGGTATTTGTCCCGGGTCATGTTCATGACGTCCTGGAGCGAGAGCTTTTTGTCGGGTTTCACCGAGAACGGGAAATCCATATTCGGGGTGTCGGGACTGAATTTCTTCGAAGGGGCGGCCAGATCGAAAAACCGCCACATCCGGGCTCGGGATCCGCCGCTGGCCGTGGCGCTGGTGTCCGCCGGAGAATAGGCGTGCTTCCAGCTGAAGGGTTTTCCGCTGTCGGGGTTGTACAGCTTTTTCTCGACGGCGAAAGAAACGACGTGCTTCGAGGCCATGAAATAATCGGGCTTGGTGAGGTCGATTTCCCCGATCCGGGACTCGTTGGGGCAGACGCTGACGTGATCGTCCGGCACACGCTGGGCGCACCAGACGGCTCCCGGTGTTCCGGAATCGGGCGACCACAGCGGACCGACCGGCATGATTTCGAAGATCCAGATTTCGTCGGGGTCGGAGACGGCCAGCATCTCGCCGTCGTCATGGAATCCGTAGCCGTAAGTTTCGGCCAGCTCGCCCATGATGCGGATGGCGTCGCGGGCGGTCTTGGACCGCTCCATGGCCAGGAGCGTCAGCATGGTCAGGTCGATCTGGGCGGACGGCGTGGAATTGATGAGTTGGCGATGGGTTCCCGTGGTGGATTCGGAGATGGCCACCTGGTTTTCGTTCATGTAGCCGAACATGCCGTGGTAGTACCCATAGGTGCGGGAAGGCTGGGGGATTTCGAGGCCGCTGAAATCATCCCGATATCGCTCCCATTTCAGGCCCTGGGAGGGCGGCCAGGTGTGGTACTGGGAAATGCGGTAGATTTTTCGGGTTGCGCCCTCCGCGTGTTCGGCGCCCGGAACCCAGCGGAACGTCCAGTCGCAGACGCCGCAGTCGGCGGTATGGGTGCTGATGACCGAGCCGTCCGTGGATGCGTCCTTGCCGACCAGGATGACGGTGCAGCCCTCGGGACCCCACTGTCTTTCGGGCCGGGCGTCGTCGACGGCCGCGGAAAACGATCCGGCCGCGAAGATCAGGGCCAGGACGAGGACGGAATTCCGCCATAATGTCCTTTTTGTCATGAGATACCTCCGAAGATGAAAATCCATCATTTTTTCGTATGCCGATACCATATCCGTTTTTCCGGCGAATTTCAATGTCAATAGAGGTGGATGCGGTCCGAAGGAACCGTTGCCGGATCCCGGAAATAGAATCCGATGCCGTTCTCGACGATGTCCGCATAGCGGGGGACTCCGCTCAAAACGACGGCCCGTTCCGGTGTTCTCCGGGAAAACTGGTTGAGAAGCTCCAGGACGGTCGAGGTGTGCTGGCCCACCCGCTTATCGATGGGCCAGCCGTCGGCGTCATAAGGGACGAAAAGCTTGCCTTTTTCCGAGAGGCGAAGAAGGAACGGATCCTTTCCGTCGAGAAGGAGCTCAACGGTTTTGGGGCCGGTCGGCTGGTCGAGAAAAGGCATCGGGGCTTCAAGAAGAAACGGCAGGGTGTCCGAATAGTCTCCGATTTCCCTGTGGGACAGGCCGCGGAATCCTGAGGGTGAGGGCTCGACGTGGGAATCGAATCCCTCCCGGGCTTTGACGTTCAGGGCGGTCATGGTGGCCAGCCGCATGGATTTTTCCGGAGCGACAATGCAGTTCGTGACCGGAAACATGGTCTCGGCGCCGTGGATGTCGACGGCCAGGTCGACCGCTTCGCGGCGCATGAGTTCCATGGCCGCAAACGTCACCCGCTCCATCAGGGCGCCGTCAGGGCGTCCGGGCCAGGTCCGGTTGGTGTTGCGGATATCGAGGAAGGAGAGGAGCTGGCGGCTCGGATAGTGGATGGTGACGTCGGGATCGGGCCATTGATCGAGAGGGGAGGCGTCCCGGTTGCCCATGCGAAATCGTTTTTCTCCCCAGGGCGTTTCGATTTCGAAAAACAGGGGATATCCGTCGCCGGGCCGTGTCGTCCGGCTGGCGCTGTGGTTGAATTGGGGAATGACGATGAGCGTGCCGCTTTCGACGACGGCGTTTTCGAGCAGAATGAGCACCGAGAGGATCCCGTCGGGCTCGTTGGCGTGGGTGTTGCCCATGATGAGGGCCTTGCCGCCGGGATGCCCGCTCTCCAGGAAAAAGACCGGCGTGTCGGCCATGGTCCCTTTGAGCCCGGGGCCGTAGTCGCTCAGATAGGCGATGCGGGTCACGCCGGGGCCGGCCACGATGGGCAGCCGGTGATGGCGGTGGCTGTAGAGCTGAAAACCGCCGAGGATGAGGACCGCGGCCGTCGCCGCGAGCCCCGCACTTTTGATTTTCCAGGGATGTTTCATCGACGGACTCCTTCTACTTCACCCGCAGGAGGCGCAGGACAAGCGGAATCATGACGATCAGATAATGGATCGCGTCATGCGTGCTGTCCTTTTCTTCGATGAAATTCAGGATCAGGATGGCCAGAATTCCGGCGCTGATCGCGTAGTACAGTCCCATGATGACGGTCATGGCGATTCTCCTATGTGTTTCATCGCGGTCACATGCTCCAACGCACAAGAAAGCTCAGCTTGGCGCTGTAGACGATCATGAGAAGGCCTGTGGCCGTAATGACCAGCCAGGGCAGCCAGGTGCTTCGCAGGAAACTTCCGTAGGTGCCCTTATAGTCCGAGACCATGATGCTCAGCCGGCCGATGAGAGCCGTCGGCGGCAGTCCGTCGCCGAGCGGCCAGAGCAGGCTGAGTCCGGCGATGACCATGGTGGCGTGCAAGCCGATCGAGTCGAAAAACCAGACGAGAGGGATGCCGAGGACGGCGGCTCCTCCGTAAGTCAGAACACCCTCCGAAACAGGGATGACAACGGCCAGCAGCATGATCAAAAGGACGAACGGTGTGCTGATGACGAGAAAGGACAGTAGGCCGCGGACCCCGGTCGTGGTCATGATCTGCTGGAGCATGCCGACGACGACCATGGTCGTGAGAAGAGGGAGGAGTCTTTTGACGGTTGTCCGGGCCAGACGGATCAGATGAGGGCGTTTCGGGCTGACCAGCCAGGCGACGAGGCCGGCGATCGTGAACTGAAGAGGGAGGCCCATGATGGGCAGCGCGAAAGGCCACATGCGTGCGGCGATCACCAGGCCGAAAAAGATCAGAAACGGCAGAATGACGCGCCACCAGGTCATGCCCGCCGGCACCTCGGGGATGGCGGCGAGGGCCGTTTCCCGGCTGACGGGATTTTCTTTTCTGAGGCCCAGGGTCAGGACCGTGAACGTCCCGAGAAGCAGCACCGGGATGCCGAGCGGCAGTTCGAACCCCACATAGGGAATGGCCGTTCCGGCGGAAAGGATCATGGCCCAGATGTTGACCGGGGGAGCGGCCGCGCTCAATCCGGCCGTGATGAAGAGGATGGCCGCCGTCCGTTTTCCGGAAACGCCGAGCGCGGAGAGGGCCATGGCCACGGGAGCACCGACGACAAGGAGCGAGACGCTCCCGGCTCCCGTCAGGGCGCCGGGAATGAGAATGATGATCATAAGCACGAGAAGTGCGATCACCCGCATATTGACAAAGGCGCGGACCGTGCCCCGGACGGCGTAGATCACGCCTCCGGATTCCGAAATGACGGCCATGAAAAGCGTGGCCGTCACGAAAACCAGGATGACGTCCAGGTAGGTGAAGGACCCCTCAACGAGGTGGCGGGCCAGCTCGCCGAGCGGGGGCGTCTTGATGAAGGCGCCGGCCAGGCCTCCGGCGACGGCCGCCGCCAGCATGCTGAGTTCGACCGACAGCTTCCGGAAATGCGCCACGGCGTAGGCCGCGGCCATGACGGCCAGGATGAGGACGATTTGCAACTCCATGGAATCCTCCCGCGGGCATTCTAACTCCGGCATCCGTGAGAAGTCAATTTTATGCTAGAATTCAAAAAACGATGCTTCTGGAAATGTCCGGAATCTCCAAGGCTTTCTCGGGAGTCCCCGTTCTCCATGATGTCTCCTTTGAGCTCAAAGCCGGCGAGGTTCACATTTTGGCGGGAGAAAACGGGGCCGGGAAAACGACTCTGATGAAGATTCTGGCCGGAGTTCATACCGATCACGCGGGAGAAATCCGGATCGAGGGCCGGCCCGTCCGTTTCAAATCCCCCCATGATGCCTCGATCGCCGGCATCTCGGCCATCCATCAGGAGATGTCTCTGGTTTTGTCCATGAGTGTCCGGGACAACATTTTTCTGGGACGGGAAAAAGCCTCCGGCGGATGGATGGATTTCCGGACCGAATCGAAGCGTGCGGCGGCTCTCCTGGAGAACCTGGCCATCGATGTCGATCTCGATCGGGAAACGGGAGACTATCCCGTCGCCGTCCGCCAAATGATAGAAATCGCCAAGGCGCTCGTTTTCGAAGCGAAGATCTTCATCATGGACGAACCGACGAGCGCACTCAACGATGTCGAGGCCGGGACATTATTCAAGCTGATCCGGAATCTGAAAGAAAGAGGTTGCGGAATCATCTATATCTCCCACCGTATGGAAGAGATCTACCATATCGGCGATCGCATCAGCGTCCTCCGCGACGGCCGCGCCGTCGGCACGGCCCCGGCCTCCGAACTTCCGCAGCAGAAGCTCGTGAGCTGGATGGTCGGCCGGGAAATGTCCGGACAGTTTCCGCCCCGGGCGGCTCATCCGTCCGGGACGGCTCTTGAAGTCCGGGGTTTTCGGCTGGCCGATCGGTCGAGAACAGGAAAATGGGCCATTCGGGACGCTGATTTCGATCTTCACAAAGGGGAGATTCTCGGCCTGGCCGGTCTTCAGGGCTCGGGCAAAAGCGAGCTGCTGAACGGCCTGTTCGGGACATACGGTCGTCCGGCGGCGGGTTCGGTACGGATCGACGACCGGCCGTTCATGATCCGCTCGCCGAAAGACTCCATTCGCGCCGGCATCGCCCTTCTGACCCATGACCGTAAATCCACCGGGCTCGTTGCCCCGATGAGCCTGGCACGCAATATCACCCTGGCATCAACCGACCGATTTTCGCCGGGAGGCTGGATGCGACTCGAGCGGGAAACCCGGGCCGCGGCCCGTCACGTCGACTCCCTGGGCATTAAAACGCGTTCGATCGATCAGGAAGTTCAAACGTTGTCCGGCGGAAATCAGCAGAAAGTCGCAATCGCCAAGTGGCTGGAAACCCGGCCCCGGGTCCTGCTCCTGGACGAGCCGACGGCCGGAGTGGATGTCGGGGCCAAGCATGACATCTACGAACTGATGAACGTCTGGACATCGGAAGGTCTGGCCGTTCTGCTTGTGACGTCGGAAATCGAGGAACTTCTGGCCATGTCCGACCGGATTCTCGTTCTCCATCGTGGACGGATCACGGCGGAATTCCGGAAGGGAGAGGCCGCCCGGGAAGAGGTCATTCGGGCGGCGATGGGAGAAACATGAACATGACGATTCATCTCCGCTCGTCCGCCGTGCGGGCCTTGATCGCCCTGATCTTCGTTCTGGCCCTGGGCGCCCTGTTCAACGCCGAGGGCGCCTTTTTCAAGTGGGACACCCACCGAGACATGCTCCGGCATATCTCGGTTTTCGGCATTCTGGCCTGCGGCTTGACCCTGGTCATCATCACCGCCGGAATCGACCTCTCCGTGGGAAGTCTATTGGGTTTCACGGCGGTTCTTTTCGCCCTGCTGTCTCTTCGCCTGGAATTGTCCGCCTGGCTGGCCGTGCCCGCCTGCCTGGCCGCCGGCGCGTTGTGCGGGTGCGTTTCGGGAGGCCTGATCGCCAAATTCCGCATCCAGCCTTTTATCGCCACTCTGGCCATGATGGTCTTCGCCCGGGGAATGGCCAAATCGATCTCCGGAGGGCAGAAAATCACTACGGCGATTCTGCGGCCTGACGGAACATATCATTACGCCGACGTTCCGGGCGTCTTTGCTTTTCTGAATTCCAAGATCCTGGGGCAAAACATTGCCGTCGTCACATTGATTTTTCTGCTCTGCATCCTGGTCTGTTGGATTATTTTGTCCCGCCTTCGCTGGGGGCGTTACATCTATGCCGTCGGCGGCAACGAAGAGGCGGCCCGGTTGTCCGGCGTGCCCGTTGCGGCAACCAAGATTCTGGCCTACGGGCTGAGCGGATTTTTCTGCGCCGTGGCCGGGCTTTGTCAGGCGGCCCAGGAACTTCAGGGAGATCCCGAAACGGGGATCAGTTACGAACTGACGGCCATTGCCATTGTCGTCATCGGAGGCACGAATCTGATGGGAGGGCGAGGCGGCATCGGGCTGACATTCATCGGAGCGATGACCATCGGCTACCTGGAAAAAATCCTCAGCATCAACGCCGTCGGCGAAGCCGGACGATTGATGCTGACGGGCGCCATCATCGTCGGGGCCGTCCTTTTTCAGAAATACCGGAAATAACGGCAGGATGATATTCATGAGGACATTTGGTATAAAGGGAAAATAAAATCATAAGGTTGAGAGGAGCCGTCAATGAAGAGATTCCTGAGTCTCGTCCTTATTGCCTCCGTCGCCTCCGCGGCCGCCTGCCGCGATGCCGGGAAGACGACATCGGAATTTGAAGAGAAAGGCCGCCCGGAAAAAATCCTGACTATCGGCATGAGCCAATGCAACCTCGGCGAGCCTTGGCGTGTGCAGATGAACCAGGATATCAGAACGGAAGCCGATCTTCATCCGGAAATCCGCGTGATTTTCAAGGACGCCCAGAACGATTCGCTGCGGCAGAGATCTCATATCGAAGAATACGTCAGTGCCGGAGTGGATGCCATCATCGTCTCTCCCAAGGAAGCGGCCCCTCTGACTCCTCCGATCGCGGCGGCCTACGAACGGGGCATTCCGGTCATCGTTCTCGACCGCCGGGTCCTCGGCGACCGCTACACCTGTTTCATCGGAGCGGACAACAAGTCCATCGGCCGGGCGGCCGGCGAATGGATCGTCGGGCGTTTGGGCGGGAAGGGCCGTGTCGTTGAACTCAAGGGCCTGATGACCTCGACTCCCGGCCAGGACCGGCACACCGGCTTCCGTGAAGGCATCCGGGGAAGCGAAATCGAAATCGTCTTCGAGGCCGACATGAAATGGCTGGAGCCCGATGCCCGCAAGGAAATGGAATCGGCCCTGGCCCGATTCGACAGGATCGATCTCGTCTATGCCCACAACGATCCCGGCGCCCGCGGCGCCTACCTCGCCGCCCGGGCCGCGAACCGGGAAAAGAGCATGATTTTCGTCGGGATTGACGCCCTTCCTTATGAAGGTCAGGCCTATGTGCGCCAGGGCATCCTGGAGGCCAGTTTTGAATACCCGACGGGAGGCAAAGAGGCGGTGCTTGCGGTTCTCGACATTCTGAAGGGCCGGAGCGTCGATAAGGAAATTGTTCTGCCCTCCCGGGTTTTCACGACAAAGAACATCGATGCGGGAGGCGAATGGATCACAAGTGAAGGAGACACCCTTGAACAAGATCGTTGACATCTATCTTCCCCTCGACAGCCGGGACAGCGCGAACGCCGAAGTCTGGCCGGTCGCCCTTAAACAGCTCGATGGGCTTGCGGCGGTGATTCGGAAATGCGGTTGGGAGCCTCAGGTTCTCACCCCGGACAAGCCCGTCTCATCCGTGGCCGAGGGGATGCGGATCATCCGGGCGGCGAAAGGCGACCGTTTCATCAATCTCATGTCCGGATGGGCTTATCCGGATTTTTCCGTCAGTCCGATGTGGCGGCTCCCCGCCGATATCCCGAAGCTTCTGCTCGGCAGTGCCCTTGCGGATTTCCCCGGAGCCGTCGGATTGCTGGCGGCGGCCGCCGGAACCGAACACATGGGCATCCGGACAAGCCGCCTGTTCGTCGAGGATTTTTCCGATCATGAATCCTACGCGGCCGCCATGGCTGCGTTTCTTGACAAGGGACGCTATGCTCCGGAGTTGCCGGATTCGATAGAAGTGCCGGTCATGGAGAGAGATGCCGCGAAAGCCCGTTCCGTTGTCGCGGCGCTGGCAGGCTCCATCTACGGTGCCGTCGGACCCCGCTCCATGGAGATGTGGAACAAGATTTCAGAAGCCGACTTCCTGAAGCATTTCGGTGTCGTGCGAGAGGGGTTCGACGGTCTGCGTCTCGCGAAAATGGCGGAGAAAGTCCCCGACTCCAAAGCCCTCGGGGCTTACGATTTCCTGCAAAGGAAGGGAATGGCGTTCAAGCTGGGTCAGGATCCGTCTGTGTCGCTGACTCATGACATGGTCCTTTTCCAAATGAAAGTCTACTACGCGCTTCTCGAACTGAAAAAACAGTTCGGTCTGGATTTCCTGGGCGTCCAGGACCAACTCGACTGGATCGAGCACTATCCCGCGACCGACCTGACGCTCGGCCTTCTGAACAACAGGCTGCGTCCCAGCGGCGATGGGGAAACCGTTGTGGCATCGACCGAGGCCGACGACGGCGCCGCTCTGACCATGCAGATCCTGAAGCTTCTTTCCGGCGGCGAGCCCGTCGGATTCAACGATCTGCGATACTGGAATTCCAAGGGCATCTACTGGCTCGTCAATTCCGGCGCCCTGGCCCCGTTCTTCGCCAAGGGAAGCCATGACAGGCTCGAGGGAGCCTGGTCGGAGCGGCAGACACCCATGTATTTCGGGAAAGGCGGGGGAACCTGTTCCGTTGTGGTCCGCGCCCCGGGCGTCGTGACATGGGCCCGGATCTCCTACCGCGATCACGGCCTCTATCTCTGCGCCGGACGAGGGGTGACGGACGTCCCGTCCGAGGAAACCTGGAAAGTCCGTTCCGGCAACTGCAATCCCGAATGGCCTCATTGGTACATCAAGATGTGCGGCAGGATCGAACACTTTATCAACTCCAACCACCCCATCACGGTCCTCGGGGATCATCTGGGAGCCCTGAAAGCCCTGGCCGCGGAGATCGGAATCCCCTTCGAATGTTACGACCACATGAGGCCGGAGGAACTTTAAAAAGCGTCCTTGACGCAGCGGAAGCCGACCGTGGCCGAGCGGTCGAGGCCGGGCGCGATGAGCAGATGGATCTGGACGCGATCGACGGCCAGCGGGCCGCTCTTGACGTACCAGACGCTCGTTTCCGGGGCATAGTGGCTGCCGCCCCGGATGATCGTGTAGGCATAGACGCCGTTGTCGTAGAGGTCGCCCGTAAGTTGCCAGACGTTTCCAACGAGGTCCATGACCCCAAAGGGGCTTGCGCCTGCGGGATAGGCATCCACGGGAGTCGTCCGGTTCAGCCGGTCGTTGCAGCGATCCGGTTCCGTCTCGTTTCCCCAGGGAAACTTGCGGCCGTCCGTTCCCTGGGAGGCATATTGCCATTCGGCTTCGGTCGGCAGGCGTTTCCCGGCCCATGCGGCATAGGCCCGGGCATCCTCAGGGCAAATCCAGACGACGGGGTGATTCTCCCGTCCCGCCGGAGGCTTGCCGTTCTCCCAGTGTTTCAGGAAATTGGATGCGTCTTGAGGCCGGTATTTTGAAGCCTTGAGAAAATCCTGAAATTGAGCATTGGTCACGGGATAGCGGTCCATGTAGAATCGGGGCATATTCAGGTTCTGCGGCCGCTTGGTGTCGGGATAGGGGATGACGGGGTTGGCGTCGTCGGGGTTTCCGGCCGTGGCAAAGATAAACGTTCCGGCCGGGATTTCGACCATGCCTTCGGGCGCTCGGGAGGCGGCCGGGGTCTTCTCGATCTTTGAAATGAGCCGGGGATGTCCGAGCGGCAGACGAAAGACCCGCTGGTCGAGAAGCGCGCCGCCGCCGTCGAATAACTGGACGACGATTTTTTCCTCGTGGAAGCCGAGATGCTCGTGGAGAACGATCGTCCGTCGTTCGGTGTCGAATGAGACCGAATGCGCCTCGTAAGTCGGATTTCCCGCCGTGACGACGATCCGGCTTCCCGGCGGCGCCTCCGGCGCTTCCATTGTCAGGAATCCCCGGTCCGGTTCGGCCAAGAGAATCTTCGGCAAAACGGCCACACAATCGACGCCGCCTTCAAGCCTTGTGCCGAGATCAGCCCGGCTGAAAGCCCCAACATCAACCGGGACGTAAAAACGATCGTCCTGCTCGACCCAGTCCAACTCCTCATGGTTCCAGAGGCTGACAAGGCGGAGTCCTTCGCGCTTTTCAGCTTCGAAGAGCGCCCCCTTAAACCCGTCGGGTTTCAGGCTGAACACGGTAAAAACCGTCTTGCCCTCAGCGGTCCACCGGTTGACCCAAACATCGTCGATCATCGTCGGAATGAGAGGCTGCCACGACAGGTCGACGAAGACATCGGAGTTTTCGCGGAGGATCTTCGTTGTCCGGCCGAGATGGCGAAGTTCCTCCTCGATCCATTCCGGGCGGCCGGGCCGCATGGTGTTGATCTCGACGCCATACCCGTTGAAAAGCGCCACGGAAGATTCCCGGCGGAGCGGACCCTCGGCCAGTTGGAGAACGCGGAAGATCGCAAAATCCGGCTTGATGAACTTGTTGAGGTTCAGCGGCGGCGGTATGTAGAGGGCGTCGTGGACGCGCCCGGAGACAATTCCCGGCATGTCCTTCGGCACGGCCATTCCCTCGCTGTACATGATGATGCCGGGTTTGACCCGGTCGGCCGTTTCCTGAAGCTCGCGGCTGGAGTCGCCGCGTGTATCGAGGACGATGCCGTCGGCGTCGAGGGTGCGAAGCATGGATTCCATGCCGGCCAGGTGATCCTCGTGACGTGTGCTCTCGTCCCAGGGATTGTAGGAGATGAAATACTTTTTCCCCAGACTGTGGGCGAGATCGACCTGGCGTCGAAGCTCGGCGAGACCGCCCGGAAGTTCCCGGTACATGTCCCACTGATTTCGGGAGTCGAGGCCGAGACGGGGCCAGGTCGGCCAGATGGTGTAGATGTCGAACCCGCCGAGAAAGCGGTCCCAGGCCGTGAGCGTCTCGTCGAAGGCGTATCGCCCGGCCTCGCGGTCGTAGTAGCCGTGGTCCCAGGCGAACTGGAGAAGCATGAGATAGGCTTTCCGGATCCAGTGGAGATCGGGCCTCCGGAAGAGAGTATCGTCGAAGTCGTCCAGGTCATGAAGATATCTTTCACGGAACATGATCTCCAGACCGCGGCGCCAGCCCCCGGGATGAGTCTCGAACCAGAGGCTGTATTCCAGGCGGCCTCCGGGTTCGAGAACGGCCGCCCAACGCCGAATCTCCGCCTTTTCGTGGGCCCTGCGACGGGCCAGGGCCGTCAGCGAAGGGCCGTCCGCAATATCGACCGAACAGAACCCCAGATGCCAGGCGTTGTCGGGAAGAACGACGCCGAGCGGATTCAACCCCGGCCGATAAAGAAGGGTCCGGCTTAAGTAATGGGGCCGCACGTAGGGCAGACCGGCCGTTATGAAGGCGCGGTCGCCGCCTTCGCCGAGCGGCACGAGGTTTTCGATCTTGATGGTGTTTTCGGAGGTGTTCCGAAAGACGACGGACAGCCGGAATCCGGGACGGAAGACTTCATCGCGTTCGATTTCGAGCGAAATGCCGAGGGGAAGTCCGTCGGACGAGGACGGTTTGTCGTCGAGGAGAAGAGTGAACAGGGGGAAAGCCTTTTCGAGGCGAAGGGTTGTTCCATTGTCAAAAACCAATCCCGTGATCGCCGTTTCCCGTCCGGCCGGGCCGCCGGATAAAACGAGGTTTCGGAGCTCGGGGGCCGGATCCCCTCTCATCGGGCCTGCGGCGCATAAGACAGCCGCCAGGAACAGAGCGCGTGTTGTTTTTCGGGATGTCATGCGGCCATTTTAGCATAAAAGTCCGCCCGTGCCGTTGATTACTCCGGCGAAATATGGTACACACAAGCATATCCGTGAAGTGCGCGAGCGAGAGTCGAACATGAGCGTTATCAGTTGGATCAAGGAAAGGCTGTTTTGCGATCTGGCCATCGATCTGGGCACCGCCAACACCCTCGTCTTTCTCAAAGGAAAGGGCATCATCGTCCAGGAACCTTCCATAGTCGTGATCAACAAGGCCAACGGAAAAGTCGAGGCCGTCGGGATCAAAGCCAAGGAGATGCTGGGAAAGACGCCCGCCTCCGTCATCGCCATTCGTCCGATGCGGGACGGGGTCATCGCCGATTTCGAAGTGGCGGAAAAAATGCTCGATTTCTTTATCAAGCGGGCCATGAACAACCGGGGATTTCTTCTCCGGCCGCGGATCATCATCGGCATCCCGACCGGCATCACCCAGGTCGAAAGACGGGCCGTCAAGGACGTGGCCATGCGGTCGAGAGCTTCGGAGGTCTATCTGATCGAACAGCCCATGTCGGCCGCGATCGGCGCCGATTTGCCGATTTCCGAACCCATGGGCAACATGGTCGTCGACATCGGCGGCGGCACCACGGATATCGCCGTGATCTCCCTGAACGGCGTCGTCTTCAACCACTCCATCCGCACGGCCGGAAACGAGATGGACGAGGCCATCATCAATTACCTCAAGAAGAAGTACAATCTCCTCATCGGCGAAAAGACGGCCGAAATGGTCAAGATGCAGATCGGTTCCGCCTATCCCCTGGACAATCCCGTGACCATGGAGATCAAGGGCCGCGATCTCCGCGAGGGCATCCCCAAGACCATCGTCGTCGACGACCAGGAGATCCGCGAGGGCATCGAGGATGTCGTCGGCTCCATCGTCAACGCCGTGCGCATCGCTCTGGAAAGAACGCCTCCAGAACTTTCGGCGGACATCATTGACCGGGGCATCATTCTGACGGGAGGTGGCGCGCTACTGAAGAACCTGGACAAACGCATCCGTGAGGAAACGCAGCTTCCCGTGTTCATCACCGAAAACCCCCTGACCACGGTCGTTCTCGGCGCCGGCAAGATGTTGGACGATATCGAGCTGCTCAAAAAAATCTCCCTGATCTAGTCCGGGAGCTCAAGAGTCGGCATGCCGCTGTCGTTAAAGGAAAGAAAAAGCTTTCTCGTTCTCGGGTTGCTTCTGGCCTTGCATCTGGTCCTCATCTCCGTTCAAGTGCCTTTCGGGGCGGAGCGCACGCTTTTCGAAAGGGCCGCCTTCACCGTTTTTTCCCCTTTCCAAAGGCTCTTTTCCGCTGCGGCGGGAGGCTTTTCCGATGCCTGGCGGAACAACATTGGTTTGAGGCGGGCCCGGGCGGAAAACCAGCGTCTGAAAAAAGACCTGTTTTTCCTGAGCCAGAAAAATGCCTTTCTTCTCGCGGAACTTGCCGCCGCGCGCAGCCAAGACAAGGCCCGGGCCGCACTGGAGGGCTTTCGCAGACATCTCATCACGGGCCGGGTCATTGGAGTCGACGCCGCCAACGTCTTCAGTTCCGTGACAATCAATAAGGGACGCCATGACGGCGTCGTTCCCAATCTGGCCGTTTGCGATAGAAACGGTTTCCTCATCGGACGGACGATCGAGCCGATTTCCCGGCGGGAAAGCCGTGTCCAACTCATCACCGACGACGACAGCGGCGTCGCCGTCATCGTCGAGGGAGGCGGCGCATCCGGGATTCTGTCGGGGGATTCCCGAACCGGCACATGCCGCCTGAAATATATCCTGGCCACGGATCCCCGGGGCGAAAAGGGTCAGGTTCTTTTAACCACGGGACATGACGGCATTTTCCCGCCGGGAATTCGGGTCGGTGTCATCGAGTCCGTTGATTCGGGCGGGGTTCTGTTCAAAACCGTGGATGTCCGGCCTTTTTTCAAAATGAGCGCCCTGGATGTTGTGGCCGTCCTGGGAACGAAGACGGAGTGAGAGCGACGCCGTCATGAAAAACTTTTATGAAGTCGCGGCCGCGGTTCTGGCCTCCATTTTTCTTTTTTCGATCCTGGTTTTGATCCATCCCTCTCTGGTTCTTGTCATCAATCCTTTTGCCCTGGCCGTCATTTATCTGGCCATTGTCAAGGGAGAGATGTTCGGCGCCTCGGCCGGAACGGCCTGTGGTCTTGTTCAGGACGCTTTTTCCATGGGCGTTTTCGGCCATACCGGTCTCACGAAGACACTCATGGGGTTTCTGGCCGGTTCGATTTCCCGCAAGATCAACATTGCGCCGTTTTCGCGCAGGTTTCTTTTCGTGTTTCTGCTGAGCGCGGGGGAATTGGCGCTCTGGACGGGCCTCGGCCGACTGCTTTCGGCCGGGCGCGCGTCTTTCGGAAGTGAATGGATTCTGCTGCAGCCTCCGGCCGTCGCTCTGGCGGTCAGCCTGGCCTTCCATATTCCGGGTTGGTTCAAGGCCCGGAGGAAATCGTGAGCTTCGCATGACTGAAGAAAAATTCTACGAAGATCTGTCGCTTGTCCGAAAAAGAGTGCGGATCGCGGTCGCGGCTCTCGCCGTTCTATTTTTCGCCGTGCTGTTTGCCTACTGGAAGCTCCAGATCGTCGATCATGCGAAATTTCACCGTTTGGCCGAGAGCAATCGTCTCCGGGAGCGGGCGATTCCCTCGTCGCGCGGATTGATCCTGGATCGCAACGGCGTGATTCTGGCTGAAAACACGGCCGGTTTCCGGGTTTCGCTGATTCGGGAGAACATGGCCGAGCGGGACGTTTCCGTAAAAAGCGTCAGCCGGCTTCTCGAAATGGACGAGGAGGTCCTTCTCGACCGCATGGAAAAATTCAGCGGACGGCCGTCCTTCGAACCCGGCGTCATCAAGGACAACCTGACTCTGGAAGAGGTGGCTCGGATCGAAAGCCGGCAGAAAGAATTTCCCGAGCTTCTGGTCGAAATTGAAGCCCGCAGATCCTATCCCTTCGGGCCGGCCGGGGCCCATGTTCTTGGATATCTGCAGGAGATCACGGAAGGCGAAATCCGGAATTCCCCGTCCGGCAGAAGGCGGCTGGGAGACATGGTCGGCCGGACGGGGATCGAACGTCATTACCAGGACCTGCTGGCCGGACGGGATGGAAAAGCCCTCCATGTCGTGGACAGCCATGGCCGAAGCCGCGAAATCATGGAGAAGGATGAACCGATCAAGGGAACGAATATCCGTCTCAGTCTGGACATCGATCTCCAAAGAAAAGCGGAACAGCTTCTCGAAGGGCGGGAAGGATCGGCCGTGGTTATGGACGTCGAAACTGGAGATATTTTGTGCCTGGCCAGCTTTCCCACCTTCGATCCAAACCGTTTCATCAGCCGTTTTTCTCCGGAGGAATGGTCGGAACTCATGGAAGATCCGTCTTTTCCCCTGGAGAACAGGGCGATCCGCGGCCTTTACGCTCCGGGCTCGATCTTCAAGCTGGTCATGGCCGCGGCCGGCCTGGAATCGGGTTTGATCAACGAGACCATGACTTATGCCTGTGCGGGCTCGATCCAACTTTACGGAAATGTTTTCCATTGCTGGTTTCGGCCCGGGCACGGCGCCCTCAATCTGGCCGAAGCCATCCGGCAGTCCTGCAATGTCTACTTTTATCACATCGGACGCAGGATGGATGTCGACGACATCGCCCGATTTGCCGGACTTCTGGGACTCGGCCGGTTGACAGGGATCGATCTTCCGGGGGAGAAGGAAGGCCTCGTTCCCACGGTCGAATGGAAAAAGCGCACGTCCGGGGCGCCCTGGTATCCCGGCGAGACGATTTCGGTATCCATCGGCCAGGGTCCTCTGCTGGTGACTCCCGTCCAGATGGCCGCCATGACGGCTGTTATCGCCAACAGGGGAAGAAAAGTCCGGCCGCGGATCAAGCTTTCCGACGGAGATGAATCGCGGGGGCGCCCTGCTGCGGACCTCGAAGATGTCGTTGTTCTCGACATCAAGCGGACAACCTTTGAAAAGATCGTGGAGGGCATGTGGCGGTCCGTCAATGCCCAGGGAACCGGCCGGGGCGCCGCGGTTGAGGGGTTCGATGTCTGCGGCAAAACCGGCTCGACTCAGGTCATCAGCCGGGAAAGAGCGGAGATCCTGGCCCGCCGCGGCCGGATTGTCAAAACACATTCCTGGTTTTCCGGCTTTGCTCCGCGCCGCAATCCGAGGATCGCCGTCGCCGTCCTGGTCGAGCATGGGGGCATGGGCGGAGAAACCGCGGCCCCGGTGGCCCGGGAATTGATCCGCCTTTTCAGGGACAAGTATGATTGACCGCCGGGTTTTCAGCGAACTGGATTGGAGACTTGTCTTTGTCATTCTTCTGCTTTGCGGAGTCGGGGTGGTGGTTGCGGCAAGCTCCGCCAACGTCATATCGGGTGACATCCATCTCCGGCAGGCGCTCTGGGTCCTTGCCGGCCTGACGGCCATGTTCCTTGCGGCCTCCCTGGACTACAAAATTCTGGCCTCCTACGCCCTCGGGCTTTATTTGGCCGTGAACCTCCTTCTCGTCGGACTGCTGCTGTTCGGTCGGATCATCGCCGGAACAGGGCGGTGGTTTCGGATCGGCGGCATCGGGTTCCAACCCTCGGAATTGGCCAAAGTCGTTCTCATCCTTGTCCTGGCTTCGATCTTCAGCGAGTATAAAAAGAGAACTTTGTCGGCCCCCGTGGCCGGGCTCGGTTTTGCCCTGACGCTGATTCCGGCGGTTCTGGTGATGCTCCAACCGGACCTCGGCACGGCCGCGGTTTTTTTCCCCATCATGCTCGCGGCTTTCCTCCTGGCCGGACTGAACCGGAAAGCCGTCGCCGTTTTCCTGATTGTCGCTGTGGCTCTCGGCCTTCTGGGATGGGGTGTTTTTCTCAAGGACTACCAGAAGAAACGTCTGACGACGCTGATCAATCCCTCCCAGGACCCAAGAGGCGCGGGATACCAGATTTTGCAGTCGAAGATCGCGGTGGGCTCGGGCGGTCTGACGGGCAAGGGATTTGCCTCCGGATCGCAGATCCAGTTGAGATTTCTTCCGGCCCGGCACACGGATTTTGTCTTTTCCGTGATCGGCGAAGAGTTCGGATTTCTCGGAGTGGCGTCAGTCATGATGCTTTTCGGGCTGTTCTTCAGGAGAATCTTTGCGGCGGCGGCGATGTCCCGTGACAGAATGGGCGTCTATATCGTGTTCATGGCCGGGGTGATGATCGCTTTCCAATTTTTCATCAACATCCTCATGGTCATCGGTTTCTTTCCCGTGACCGGAATTCCTCTGCCGTTTATCAGCTACGGAGGATCCTCACTCGTTGCCAACGGACTGGCCTGCGGTCTTGTTCTCAATGTCCGGATGAGGCGGTTCGCCAACGTCTAAGACCGAAACCACCGGAGAAAATCATGCCTTCGATTCCGCAAAAAAAGCTGGACCGGGTCCTCCGGACCGTTGAAAAGCCGGGCCGATACACGGGCGGCGAATGGAACGCCTCGGCCAAGAATCCGGCGACCGCCGAGGTCCGGGTGGCGCTTGCCTATCCCGATGCCTACGAGATCGGAATGTCTCATCTCGGCCAGAAGATTCTTTACGGTCTGCTCAATGCCCAGCCTCACATTGCGGCGGAGAGAGTTTTCGCCCCTTGGCCGGATTTCGAACGCGGCCTCCGGGAGGCGGGCCTGCCGCTTTTCAGCCTGGAAAACAGGACCCCTCTGGTTGAGTTCGATATCCTGGGTTTTTCACTCCTTTATGAACTCAACTCCACGAACATATTGACCATGCTCGATCTCGGGGGGCTGTCCTTGATGAGTGCGGAGAGATCCGGCGATCAGCCCCTGGTCCTCGGCGGCGGCCCGGCCTGTTTCAACCCCGAACCTCTGGCCGACATTTTCGATCTTTTTTTGATCGGAGACGGAGAAGAGGGGATCCTTGAAATCATCGATGTCGTCAGGACCGGGAAGAAGCGGAAAGACGGAAAAAGCGCTTTGCTCAAGACTCTGGGGGGAATTCCCGGAGTCTATGTTCCGTCCCATTACCGTGCAATGCCGTCCCGAACTTCGTTTCATCTCGTGCCGCGACCCGTGGACGGAGCGCCCGCGAAGGTGGAAAAACGTGTTCTACGCGATTTTCAAAAATCCTACTTTCCCCGGTCGATCATCGTTCCCAACATCCGAACCGTATTTGACCGCGTCGCTCTTGAGGCGGCCCGCGGCTGCCCTCAATCCTGCCGGTTTTGCCAGGCTTCGGTTCTTTACTCTCCCTTCAGATCGAAAGATCCGTCTTATCTGGTCGAAACGCTTCTCGAAAGCGTAAGAAGGACGGGATATGAATCGAGTTCTCTTTCGGCGCTCTCCATCGGCGATTATCCCTCTCTCGAAGAGACGGTTCGAATCCTGATGACCGAACTCGAGGACAAAGGCGTCTCTTTGTCCCTGTCCTCGCTACGTCCCCAAGCCCTGTCCGATGGAATCGTCGAAAACATCGTCAAGGTCCGCAAGACGGGTTTCACGCTTGTCCCCGAGGCCGGAACGGACAGGCTCCGCCGGGTGATCAACAAGGATCTTCGGGAAGAGGACATTCGGGATGCCCTGACTTATGCCTTCCGCCGAGGCTGGAACCTGGTCAAGCTTTACTTCATGGTCGGACTTCCGGGAGAAAGAGAGGAGGATCTTCAGGGAATTGCGGACCTGATCCGGGAAGGTGTCGCGTTGGGCCGATCTCTCCTCAAATCGTCACCGCGGTTCCATGTCAGCCTGTCCTCCTTCATTCCCAAGCCGCACACGCCTTTCCAGTGGCTGCCTATGGATGAGGCCTCGACCCTGGCCGGAAAAATCCAAACCATCAAATCTTTGACCCGGGGATTGAAAAGCGTTGAGTTCAAGGATCATGCCCTGGAAACTTCGGTTTTGGAAGCCGTGTTTTCCAGGGGAGACCGGAGGCTGACGCCGGTTCTTATCGCGGCCTGGAGAAAAGGCGCGCGTTTCGACGGTTGGGGAGACCGGTTCAATGCGCGGGCCTGGGAAGACGCCTTTCGGGAGACGGGGGTTTCCCGCGAGCGTTATCTGGAGGCTCTGCCGCGGGATGCCGAACTCCCGTGGGATATCATCGATACGGGGATTCACAAGTCCCATCTCCTCAACGAACTCGATCAGGCCCTTGCGGAACGGCGGACCCCGGCCTGCCGGGACAGATCGTGTGCCGATTGCCGGGGATGCCGCTTCCCGGATGATAAGCACAGCCTTCCCTCACAGGTCTGTTCCGGACCGCCCGGAAAGGGGATGCCGGAGGAGACCCCGTCCGGAATTCCGACCGATTCTTCCATCCGGTATCGGGCCTTTTATGGAAAAACCGGCCGGGCCCGGTTCCTCTCGCATATCGATCTCATCCACATCATTCATCGCGGTTTCCGACGAGCGGGTATCGTGCTCGAGCAGACCAAGGGCTTTCATCCCAAGCCCCGCATGGTCTACGGTCCGGCGCTTCCCCTGGGCATGGAGGCGGCCCGGGAAGTTCTGGAATTCCGGTCGCCGTGCAGTCTGACGGAAGAGGAATTCTTATCCCGGGTCAACCTGTCTCTGCCGGAAGGCATCCGCTTCAGCGGTCTCGAAACGGTGGCGGACGGCTCCCCTTCGCTCGGTGCCTCGATCCAAGAACTGCGGTATACCCTGGATTTGACCGGAGAGGACGTGCCGCCCGGAGCATCGGAGCGCACGGCCCGGCGTGTTGCGGAAATGCGTGCAGATTGGCCGGCAGCCAAGGTCGAGATCGATGAGAAAAATCAGCAGATGGTCTTGCGGACTCCGACCGAACCGGGAAAAGGGGGCCGGGCCCAGGATATCGCCGCGGCTCTGCTGGATATTCCCCATGCCGTGTATCTTCTGCGTCGAGATGAGGTCGTCGTTCAGAGAAATTGACAGAAGGACCCCAATCCGGTATAACATGCGGACCAGTT
The DNA here is from genome assembly GCA_033549365.1 of Acidobacteriota bacterium. Classification (NCBI taxonomy): domain Bacteria; kingdom Pseudomonadati; phylum Acidobacteriota; species Acidobacteriota bacterium. Next base: position 207,327 of record JAWSUF010000006.1, on the reverse strand, counting down.
TGTCGGAAGGAGAAGACCATGCTCGAATTTAAGTTGTCTGAGGAGCAGGAAGCTCTCCGGGATATGGCCCGGGAATTTGCCGAAAATGAAATGCGTCCCGTCGCCGCCAAATACGATCAGGGTCATGAATTCCCCGAAGATGTGATGCGCAAGGCCTTTGATGTCGGGTTCCTGACCTGCACGATTCCCGTCGAATACGGCGGAGGCGGCATCGGCGATGTGGATACCGTCGTCCTGACGGAAGAACTGTCCTGGGGGTGTGCCGGAATGTACACGACCATGATGGCCAATTCCCTCGCCTTTGCCCCGATTATCCTCGCCGGAAACGAGGAGCAGAAAAAGACGTTCCTCGCGCCGTTCTGCCGGGAGATGGGATTCGCCTCGTATTGTCTGACCGAGCGCGAGGCCGGGTCCGACACGACGGCCATCAAGACGACGGCTCGAAAAGTCGGGACGGACTATGTCATCAACGGCTCGAAATGCTTCATCACGAACGGCGGCGTGGCCGATCTTTATGTTGTTTTCGCCAACTCGGCCCCGGAGAAGGGGGCGAGAGGCATCAGCGCCTTCATTGTTCCCCGAAAAACCCCGGGCGTGACGGTGGGCAAGGTCGAAGACAAGATGGGTCATCGGGCCTCAAACACGACCGAGCTTTTCTTTGAGGATGTCCGTGTTCCCGAGGGGAACCGTATCGGCCGCGAGGGCGCGGGTTTTCTCATTGCCATGAGGACGTTTGACAGGACGCGGGCCGCCGTAGGCGCCGCCGGAGTCGGCGTCGGGCGAGCGGCGCTCGAATATGCCGTTCAGTATGCCAAAACCCGCATCCAGTTCGATAAACCGATCGCCCACTTCCAATCCGTCGCCTTCAAACTTGCCGACATGGCCATGAAGATCCAGGCGGCCCGTCATCTTGTCTGGCATGCCGCCTGGCTCATGGAACAGAACCGGCCCTGCGGCAGGGAATCGGCCATGGCCAAGTGTGCTGGATCCGATGCCGGAATGGACGTCGCCCTCGAGGCCCTCCAGATCTTCGGCGGATACGGATACATGAAGGACTATCCCATCGAAAAACTGGTCCGGGACGCCAAGCTTCTTCAGATCTACGAGGGGACCAACGAAATCCAGAGGCTGATCATTTCCCGGGATGTGATCGGCCCCATCAAAGGATAAGTCGCTACACTCCGGGCGGGCCGCGATCCGGCCTCATCTGCTGTGTGTTGCACTCTAAAAATCCCAAATTGGCTCTGCGGGGGCGCAAGGGGAACCCCCGCAACGAGTCGCAAGTTTGAGGAAGGCAAGAAAAAGAAAAAGCCGCGGCCGAATTCCGATCAGCCGCGGCTATGAAACGACGATTCGTTTGAGCCGGCCGGGAATGGTTTCCCGGTCCGGTCCGGCCGCTTATTCCTCGAAAAACTCGGGGATGAGGGCCAGGACATCGACACCCGCTCCCTTGGCGATGTCGATGATTTCCATGACATTCCGGAAAGGAACGGTTGCCTCCGCCCGGATAAAAATGGTCTTATCCTGCCGGGTGGCGTAATACCGTCTCAATTCCTCGAGGAGGGTGCGCTTTTCCGTGGGCGCATTATTGATCTCGATGGTCATGTCCTTTTTAACCGTAACGACGATCAGACCCGCCTGCTGGCCGCCGCCGGCATCGGCCTGCGTTTCGGGAAGCTTGACATCGATTCCTCTTTGAACCATGGGCGTGATGACCATGAAAATGATGAGCAGAACGAGCAAAACGTCGCACAGGGGAACGACATTGGGTTCGGCTTTTGCCATTATGTCCTCCTTGAATCTCGACTCAGGACATTCATTTTAGGAGAAAACAGGGTGGATGTCAATGAAAAATGTTGCGGCTTTGAAGGATCAGCCGGGGAGAAGAAGGAGGCGGGAGACGGCCTTTTCCCATGTCATATCGGAGACGGTTTCGGCGGCCCGGTCGCCCAGGCGTTCCGCGAGGGCCGTGTCTCCGCCCAGCTCGTTCAGGCGGCGGGCGATGTCCTTCGGGTTGGGGTCGGTGACGAATCCGTTGATCCCGTCGCGGACGAGTTCGGCGGGGCCTCCGCTGTCCGTCGCCGTGACGACAGCCTTGCGTGAAGCGAAGGCTTCGGGGGTCACTAGGCCGTAGTCCTCGTTATAGGGGCAGAAAAAAACCGCTCGGCATCGCGCGTATAGATCGAGAATCCCCTCATCATCAAGTTCCCCCGGAAAGTCGATGCGGTGTTCCAAACCGGCCTCCCGGACTCGGATCTCAAGCGCGGTCCGTTCCGGACCGTCTCCGACAATGACGGCGCGCAGACCGGTATTGTCGACGAACCGGAAGGCGTCCACAAGAAGATCGATTCTCTTGAGTTTCTGAAGCCGGGAAACGGCCAGGATGAAATTCCCGTAACTTTCGGTCCGGTAACGTCGCTGAGGCGGGGGAGGATAGAGGATTTCCGAGGGAATGCTTCCCCATTTCTGAAGACGGGCCTGAATGGTACCCGACTGGGCATAGACTTTCCTGACACTCCTTTTGAGGAGGTGCGTGTCGACGATCCGAAGAATGCGCCGCCGGATTTCCTCCTTCACTTTGCCTCGGAAACCCAGTTGATCGCGGAGCATGGGCCACAAGTCATAGTATTCGCGAAGCCTGTGGTTCAGCCAGCAGACATGGCTGGGGTGGCGGACGGCGAAACTCGGAAAACGGAATGAAATGACGTGGTCGATCGTCCGGCCCAGACCGTCCATACCGACATCCGTGAAACGATTGGCCAGATAGGCGCTGAATTGACGGCCGAATCTGTTCTGCGGGGTCAGAACAAGGTCGGCTTCGTGGCCGCACTCCCGGAGGGCCCTCACGGTGCTGCGGGCGATCACCAAGTGCCCGCCCGTGACAAAGGGGACGTCGGACGTGACGACGAGGACGCGTTTCAAGGCGGAGGGCATGTCATTTCAAGGTCTTGACGGCCTTGGTGTTATGGTTGGTCTGGAAAACGAGCAGGGTTTTGCCGGCGCCCGCCGAGGTCCCGTACGAGGAACTGATATGGATGACGGCGTTGCCCAGAAGGGCTCCGATTTCGGACCCGGCGCCGATGCGGTCGCTGATCAGGACCGTAACGACTTTGTGGGTCTTGACTTTGTATCCCAGGGATTTGAGGGCTTTCTGAGCCTTGGCGTTGTCGGAAGTGATGAGCCGGAAGTGCCCCTCATCGCCGACGGAGGCGACGTTCAATGCCCTGAGGTTGATGCCCGCATTGGCCAGAGTTCCCAGTACCCGGCCATAAATCCCGGGCTCATCGGGAGTCGTGACATGGAGTTCGGTTTCCACATTAACGGTATGCACGGAACTCTCCTTCTTCCTTATATGTCCTGGCAATAAGCAAGGCATTATATCAAAAAGCCGCGGTCCGATGCTACTCTTTATCCGGAAGAGCGGAGCGGATATAATACATCGCATGAGCAAAACCGCCAAAGTTGCGCTGATCGACAATTCGATTGATCCTGACGTTTACCGGCCCGTTGAACACTGGAGCCCTTTCCTGAACTGTGTCTGGGAATCTTTTACGGCCCGGGATCACAAATTTCCCCGATGGACCGACGGGTTTACGCATGTGATTCTGACGGGGTCGGAGGCCTCGATTCTGGAGATGGATCCCTGGGCTCTGGAGGAAGCCGAATGGATTCGGAAAGGCCTGGACAGGGGATTGGCCTTTCTGGGAAGCTGTTGGGGCCATCAGCTCCTGGCCTATGTCCTGTCCGGGCCCGATCATGTCCGCCGATGCGCCCGTCCGGAGATCGGCTGGATTCCGATCCGGGTCGTCGCGCCGGGAGGTCCGCTCGGCGATCCGGGGCCGGCTTATTCCTTCAGCCTTCATTTCGATGAGGCGGTGGAGATGGACTCGCGATTTGAAGTTCTGGCCGAGACCGATTTTTGCCGGATTCAGGCGTTTCAATCGCGGGATGGACGAATCCTGGGCCTTCAAATCCACCCGGAAATCAATCCCCGGCAAGGACGCCGATTGTTGGCTGACCTGATCCGCAAGGGCTTTGCGGGCGCCGACCGGATGGCGGAGGCCCTGAAGAGCGAGTCCCGGGATTCCGGACTGGCCGCACGCATCGTCGCGGACTTTTTAAAGGCCGAAAAATCTGCAGCGGCTATGGATTTCTCTTGACAAATTGCGGCGATTGTGGATTAAATAAGTCATTAAAAGGAAATTATTTTAAAATTTCCTGCAAGGAGGATGGTATGATTAAAAAAAGCACCCTTCCCATTCTGACAATTGCGCTCCTTTTCTTGTTGGCCGCCGGGGCTTTGGCCCAGACGACAAAACTTCAGAGAATCGGCGTCTACACATTCGCCAGAGTTCGCGGGGATATCCCCACGGCCGAAGTCATGAAAACCCTGGTCGATCGTTATGCCGGGGACATCAAGGTTGGATTCGATCTGGCCGGATACGGTGAACTCTATGTGCCCTTTATGGAACAGCTCCAAAAAACCCGATTCGAAGACACCGCCGTTCCCGTGGGCGATGTCATGCCCTGGATGCTTTTCCGATCCCAGGGCAAGGTCAAAGTGGCCCGGAATATCGAGTGGGCCGGCCGCGCACCCCTTGAGGTCTTCGCCATCAAGGTCGACAAGGATTACAAAACCTACGAGTTTGTCATCCCAAAACCTTGCGGCAACATTGCCCTGAGAAAGATTACGGACGCGGTCCCCCCGCCGGTTTGCGCTTTGGCCGTTTCTCCGAACCGGGTCAATATCGGCGATCCGGTCACCGTCGACATGAGCGCCACGCAACATGCCCAATCCATGACCGTGGATATCTTCGACGCTCAGGGAAACAAGGTCGCTTCCCAGAAACTGACGCCGGCGAACGCCAAATGGCAGACGACGTTCGACAAGCCGGGCGAATATGAATTCAAGGGCAGCGCGACCAACGCCGCCGGAGTGGTTTCAACCAATCCCTGTGAAGCCAAGGTCTATGTCAACGCCCCGCCGATCTGTGTTTTGGACATGACGTGTCAGGTCTGCGAGGATTACGTCGGCCGTCCGATCCTATTTGACGCCTCGAGATCGACGGATCCCGATGGAACCGTCGTCCGGGCCTCCTTTGAGCTTCTGGATGCCTCGGGGACCGTGGTTGACAGTTATGTCGCCTCCCAGCCTCCGTTCATCTGGGAACGGGTCTTTACAAGGGAAGGCAATTACACGATCGATGTCACCGTTTTCGACAATGACGGCGCCGCTTCCGCTCCTTCCGAAACATGCCGGACGTCGTTCCGTGTGACCCGGAAGAAACTCTTCTGGCTGGTCGAGGCCGGGCCGCTCCTGGCGAAAGGGACCTATACGACTTACGGATTCCTGAGAGGCGGTCTCTTTGCCTGGTTGAGTCCCGATCAGTTCAGTGTCGTTCTTTCAGCCGGAGGCGCGATTCCCAGCGTGGGGTCGCCCTGGAAATTCATGTTCCTGGCCAATGCCCTGGCCAACGTCCACGCCGGACCGGTGTATTTCGGCGCCGGATTGGGCTACAGCACCAAGGCCCAGGATTACGATGCCACCAGGCTGGATGCGGACGGGAACCTGTATTACGATCACAAGTCGGGTCTTGACGCCGTCGGCAACGTGGGCGTCGAACTCTTCAATCGCTACACCAGCGTGGGTTCGCTGTTCTTTGAATTCCGCTCCCCGCTGGGCGGCGACCGGGCCTTCGATACCCATCACAAATTTGCTCTGGGTTTCAGGCTTGTATTCTGATAACCATCCGACATTCAACAAAGAGGCCGAAGGCATCGCCTTCGGCCTCTTTCATTCAACCTGAAAAACACGGCTGATGAAGAGAATCGCCCTGATCGGTGCGGACGGACAGCTGGGTTCCGACCTGCTTGAAACCCTCTCGGGAGAGGATGTTCACCCGCTTTATTACCCGGAATTCGATGTCACGCATCCGGAAGAATCGGGCCGGGTTCTCCGTGAGATCTCTCCCGGAATCGTCATCAACACGTCCGCCTTTCACCGTGTTGATGAATGCGAATCCCGGCCTCTGGAGGCATTTCGCGTCAACGCCTTTGCCGTCCGGGATCTCGCCCGGGTGTGCCGGGACATCGAGGCCGTGCTGGTTCACTTCAGCACCGATTACGTCTTTGACGGCCGGAAAAAGACTCCCTATACCGAAGACGATCCTCCGAATCCCCAGAGCGTCTATGCGGTGTCCAAGCTGGCGGGGGAATATTTCGTCCGAAACATCGCCCCGCGTCATTTCGTCATCAGGACATGCGGCCTGTTCGGCCGGGCCGGATGCCGGGAAAAAGGCCGCAATTTCGTCGAATCCATGATCGCCCTGGCGGATTCGGGGAAGCCCATCCGGGTCGTCGACGATCAGACCGTCGCTCCGACATCGACTCTTGAGCTTGCCGACCGGACGTCCGCTCTTCTCGATACCGACGGCTATGGCCTCTACCATCTGACCAGCCGCGGGCAATGCACGTGGTATGAGTTTGCCCGAGCCATATTTGATGCCCTGGGACGGAAGCCCGACCTGGTCCCCATCACGACCCAGGAACTGGCGGCGCCGGCCCTGCGGCCCGGCTATTCGATTCTGGATGCCGGCCGGGCTGAAAAATCCGGCTTGGCGAAAATGTCCCTTTGGAATGACGCCCTGAATCAGTATCTGAAACTGAAAAGGGTTATTCGCTGAGTTTGCCGAGCTTGTTGAGCTCGTCGTTGTAATACTTGCGATAGAGGATTTCCCACTCCCGGCTGCCTTCTTCGATCGATTTTTTCTGGGACTGGATTTTGTCGATGGCTTTGCGGTCCAGGGATTCGTAGAGCTTCATCTCCTGTTCGATCGATTTGACGATGACCAGGCGGATTTCATTGGGATCGTCAAGGAATTCCACCTTGTCGTCTTTGGCCAGAAGGTTGAGGATCTGGCGCGACAGGAAGTTGATCTTTTCCCGTGACAGGCGGTTGCTCACAGCACGATATTCCTTTCCCTGGCGATTTTTGTCTTGATCATGCGGAACATGGTCTGATATTCGATATTGTCCTTGCGGATTTTTTCCATGTGTTGGCTCAGGATTTCCCGGACTTCCTGGTCGAGCTGATCTTCTTTATGAAATTCCTCAAAGATGAGTTGGGTGATGTTTTCCAAAAGGACGGATTTATCCTCCACGATGATCTTTTCTTCACGGGTCAGGCCGCGGAGTATCATCGACGCCAAGTGTTCGATCTGGTTCTTATTCAGCCTCATAATCCCAATACCATACAATAGATCCGCCAAAAATTCAAGAAATTGTCCGCGAATGAGGACGGAGGACCAGAAAAGGCTGAAGAGAGCCGCCGTCCGCCGTACGGCGGGCCAGGGCGATCAGAAGACCGTCCGGACCGATCAGCTTCAGGGGCACGTCCGGACCGGATTCGGAGACCCCGGCGTCTCCGGGAAGGGGAATCCCTGCACCGTGGGCGACTCTGGCGGCCTCTTCCGCATGGAGAGACACGGCCGGGAATTCGGGAAGCAGATCTTCGATGGGGATGAGAAGACTTTCGGCCTTCCCGCTCTCCGTTGCTTCCCGAAGCCGGTCCAGGGAGACGCATTCGGACAGGATGAAGGGTCCCGAGACGGTCCGGGTGAGCTCGGTGAGATGCGCGCCGCAGCCGAGCCGGATGCCGAGATCGTGAGCCAGCGACCTCACAAAGGTTCCCGCCGAACACCGGGTTTCAAAACGGATCAAAGGAGGGGAGTCATCGAGAAGGCGGAAGACCGCGACGGTGACGGTCGAGGGCTTCGGATCGACACGATGTCCGGCTCGGGCGAGTTTGTAAAGACGAATGCCGGCGACTTTTTTCGCCGAAAAGGGCGGAGGGGCCTGCAGTATTTCACCCTCAACCTTCCGCATGGCCCGCTCGATGTCCTGACGGTCCGGAAGGGTTCGGCACGGATCGGACGTCGGCCGCCCCGAAGCGTCATAGGTATCCGTGGAAAAGCCGAGCCGGATCGTTCCGGTGTAAGACTTCTCGTGACCTGTGAGAAATGAAGACAGGCGTGTGGCCCGGCCGAGGGCGACAAGAAGCACGCCGGAGGCATCGGGGTCGAGGGTGCCGCAGTGGCCCGCTTTTCGGATGTGGAGCAGCTTTCGAACGGCGGCGACGATATCATGGGATGTCGGCCCCCGATGTTTGTCGATGGCGATCAGCCCGTCCATGGCGCCGGGTGACCTCGGGGCTCAGGTTGCCGGCCGGCTTCCGGAACGCGCCTCATCGAGCAGTTTTTCGATGGCGGCCGGAATGGTTCGGATCAGTTCGTCGTGGGGACCATGAGCCGTGAATCCCGAGGCGTGGACGTGTCCTCCGCCTCCGAAATGCTCGGCCGCAAGCGCCGCGTTGGCTCCCCCTTTGGATCTTAGGCTGACCCGGAACGTCTCCGGCGCGATTTCCTTGAAGAACATGACCATTTCGAGGTTCCGGATGGAACGGGCTACGGTTGTGATGTCCTCGACGTCGATTTCCCTGAGATTGAGGCTATCCAGGTCGCTTCGGAACATGCTGATCGTCGCGATGTTGCCCCGGGAATTCAAACGCAGCCGGGACAGGACCCGGCCGAGCAGAATGACTTTTTCCGGGATGGTATTGTTGAAAAGAAATTCGGAGACACGGATGGGACTGGCCCCGAGTTCGGTCAGCCGGGCGCAGGCCTCGAAAGCGCAGGTGGTCGTGTTTGAAAACTGAAAGGATCCCGTGTCGGATACAATGGCGCAATAGAGATGTTCGGCGGCCTTCGGGGGAAGAGTCACACCGAGATGTCCGGCCAGCCGGAAGACCATCTCTCCGACGGCCGGGGCCTTGGGTTCGACCCAATTGATCGCCCCGTAAAAAAAATTCGAATAGTGGTGGTCGATATTGATTTTGAATCCGTCGTCGAGGCCGGTATGCCCGGACCGGGAGACGTCGGCGCATTCCAGGAAAATGATGGCGTCATACAGGGAGGGATCGATGGGCCCCGTGCGGATGCGGGCGGCGTCGGCCAAGTGGCAGAAAGGGAAGGGCGTTTTGTCCGTGTTGACGATATCGACCGTTTTGCCGAGAGCCTCGCCCATGAGAGTCAGAGCCAAAGACGTGCAGATCGAATCCCCATCCGGCCGGAGATGGGAGGTCACGGCGATTCGCCGCGATTCGCGGATTTTTGCGGCGATCAGGTCGGGAGGGGAATCAGTCGTCATCGATTTTCTCTGCATCCATAATGGCGTCAATCTTTTCCTCGAGTTCAGGGCTCGGGTCCCAGGCAAAAACAAGTTGCGGATTATACTTCAAATTCAGGCGGGAGGCAAGACGGCGGCGGATGTGGTCTTTCCGAGCATCGAGAATCTCCGCGATGTCCGGGCCGGAGACCGTCTGCCCGATGGAACGGATGTGGATCCGGGCCGTGAGAAGATCGGCGCTCATCTCGACGCGGGTCACCGTCAGCAGTCCGGTTTCCGGATTCTGGACGTTTTCAATCAGGATTCGGCTGAGGGCTTCCCGGATCAGTTCCGAAATTCTCCGGCTGCGGTTTCCCGGGTTTCGTGCCATGATCCCTCCTCGATGTCAGAAGACCTGAACCTCATGCCCGACGACCTCTCCGTCCAGGAACATGTCGGCCTCGGACAGGACCCGGGCCAAAACATTTTCCACCACACAACGGTTGGAATTGATTGTGACGACGCCGATCCGGGCCCTCTGCCATTTATCCTGAAAGTCGAGCTCCGCCACGGCGGCGTTATGCCGTCCCCGCACCCTGTCGCGAAATCCGCTGAGCGACTTGCGCTTGTCCTTGAGAGATCGGGCGCCGGGAAAATGGACCTCCAAAAGCAGGACGCCGATGATCATGCGGCCTCCGAGGGTCTATGCGGGCCGAACCTTCTCCCGGATGAAGGCCTCGATGACATCGCGAGGCTGGATGTCCTTGAACCGGTCCAGGCCGATCCCGCATTCATAGTCTTTTTTGACCTCGTTGACGTTTTCCTTGACGTGCTTGAGAGAGGAAATCCGTCCCTGATGAATGATTTCGCGGTTGCGCAAAATCCGGATTTCCGCATTTCGGGCGATCCGGCCGTCGGTCACGTAGCAGCCGGCCACGAGGCCGATCTTGGGGATCTGAAAGACCTTCCGGATTTCGGCGTGGCCGATGACGGTCTCCCGGATGACGGGGTCGAGAAGTCCGATGACCGCTTTCTTGATATCGTCGGTGAGCTGGTAGATGATCGTATAAAGGCGGATTTCGACATTCTCGCGGGCGGCCAGATCCGCGATCTTCGGCAGCACGCGGGCATTGTACCCGATGATGACCGCCCGGGATGCGGAAGCCAGGAGAACGTCGGCTTCGGATATGGGACCGGTCGCCGCATGAACGACCTTGATCAGGACTTTCTCAGTGGCCAGAGAGGGCAGAAGATCGGCCAGAACCTCAACGGATCCATGAACGTCCGCTTTCACGATCAGGTTGAGTTCTTTGGGCTGACCGTCCTCGATTTTCTTGAAGAGTTCATCCAGGGTCGCCCGTTCCTGAACGACCGGTTCCGGTTTGCGATCCTGAAGAACGCGATGTTCGGCGATCTTCTTGGCGGTGGGGAGGTCGGATACGACCTGAAACAGGTCTCCGGCCTGGGGGACGGTCTGGAATCCCATGACCTCGACCGGAACACCGGCCGCCGCGGCCTTCATGGACTGGCCCTTCTCATCGAACAAGGCCCGAGCCCGGCCGAAAGACGTTCCCGACAGGAAGGCCTGTCCCTGCTCCAGAATGCCGTGACGAATCAAAACCGATCCGACGGGTCCCTTCTTGGGATCCATTTTGGATTCGAGGACGACGCCTTGAGCGGGCACCTTGGGGTTGGTTTTCAAGTCCTGAATGTCGCCCAAAAGCAGGATCATTTCCAGAAGATCCTCGATGTTTTTCCCTTCCGTGGCCGAGATCTCGACGGAAATGGTCTTTCCGCCCCAGTCTTCGACGAGGAGATCCTCTTTGGACAGCTGCTGCTTGACGCGGTCGACATTGGCCTCGGGCTTGTCGATTTTGTTGATGGCGACAATGATCGGCACATCCGCCGCCCGGGCATGATTGATGGCTTCTTTTGTCTGAGGCATGATGCCGTCGTCGGCGGCGACCACCAGGACGACGATATCGGTGACTCCGGCGCCCCGGGCCCGCAATTGGGTGAAGGCCTCGTGACCCGGAGTGTCGATGAACGTGATGTTCCGGTTTTTATGGCGCACGCGGTAGGCGCCGATGTGCTGGGTGATGCCGCCGAATTCCTTGTCGACGAGACGGGATGATCGAATGTTGTCCAGCAGCGTTGTTTTGCCGTGATCGACGTGGCCCATGATGGTCACCACGGGAGGACGGGTGATCAGAGCCTTCTCATCGCTTTCGGCGAGATTGCGGACGGCCTGTTCCAATTTGATGTATTCGACTTCGCGTTTCGCAGCCTTGGCGAAAGACGCAATCGAGGATTCATCGAGAAGATCGTTTGTCCCCATCTCCAGTCCGGCCGAGGACATTCTGTCAAGAAGAGGCTTGGGCTTGATTCCTGCGGCGTCGGCGGCGTCCTTGATCGTCATGCCTTCGCTCAGGATAAGCTTGGGCAGGGGTTTCGGCGGAGCCGCCGCCGCGGCGTCTTTGACGGGTTTCTTGGGAGCGGTTTTCTTGGGTGTTGGCTTAGTCATCGGTTTGTTCTTCTTGGATGGAGATTTTCCAGCCCACGAGTCTGGAAGCGAGTTTGACATTGATTCCCTTTTTGCCTATGGCCAAAGACAACTGCCCGGGCTGAACAAGGGCCCGGATTTCCTTGTCGGCCTTGCTGGTGATGACAAGTTTGTCGACTTTGGCCGGGCTGAGGGCCGCCTTGGCATAAGAGGCGGGATTGGGAGACCAAGAAATGATGTCGATCTTTTCTCCTCCGAGTTCCTTGGAAATGGCCAGGATCCGGTTGCCCTTGACGCCGATGCAGGCGCCGATGGGATCGATATCCCGCTCGTGGGTGCGGACGGCGACCTTGGCTCTTTCTCCGGGCTGCCTCACGACATCCATGATTTCTATGGTCCGGTTGGCGATCTCGGGGATTTCGAGCTCAAGAAGACGGGCCAGAAAATGGGAGTTCGTCCGGGAGACGACGATCTGGGATCCTTTTGCGGAACCCTTGAGGACCTGGATGATGATGGCCTTGATATGTTCGCCTCTTTTGAAGGCATCCTGAGGGAGTTTGTCCCTATGGGGAAGGAGGGCTTCGGTTCGACTGACTTCAAGGATGGTTCCGTGAGGTTCCGATCTTCGGACGATTCCACTGACGATTTCCCCCATGCGATGGGCGTACTGGCCGTAGATCTTTTCCTGTTCCGCGTTTCGGACTTTTTGAAAGATGACCTGCTTTGCGGCCTGGGCGGCGATCCGCCCCAATGTTTCGGAGGGAAGGTCAATTTCGATGGTTGAGCCCGTCCGCGCTTCGGGATGGCCGGTTCGAGCCGCTTCCAGCGAGATTTCCCGGCTTTCGTCGACGGGTTTCCCGGGGACGACGGTTTTTTCTACGAAAACGCGGAGCTCGCCTTTTTCGGGCCGGAAAAGCACTTGGATGTCTTCTTGGGATGTGAAATGCTGGGCTGCGGCAACCTTGAGCGATTCCTCGATGGCCTGGATGATGATGCGGGGTTCGACATCACGCTCCTTGCTGAGCTGAAGAATCGTATTCCAGACGTTGACTTTCATTTTTGGTGATTTCGTGGATTCGTTAGCTGATGATTATAGCCGAAACCTCACCAATGTGCAACGCCCTTCAGCTGAGGTTGTGCGCTAAAAGAGCCGGGGGATTATCTTTCTCTCTTATTTCCGGCTCTTTTAACCCTACGGGCGTGCCGATCTCACTATTCCAACTGCGTTGCAGCTCACTCGACGTAGACTGACTACGCCTTCGTGAGCCGCTGCCTTGTTGGAACAGCAATCTCGACCCGCGCACAACCCCTTCAGCCGGGGTTGTGCGTTTGGTGTTAAGACCCGGCGGGTGGGCCGACGATCTTGCCGCGGAGGCTGTAGGGTCCGGCCGACGTGACGGCGATGTTGACGAACCGTCCGGCCGTGGTTTTTCCGGCGGGGAAATTGACGACCTGATGAGCTTCCGTCCGGCCGGAGACATCGTGCGGGCCGCGTCGACTCGGGCCTTCGACCAGGACCCGGACGGTCCGTCCGACCAATCCTGCATTTTTTTCGAGTTGAATCCGCTTTTGTTCGGCCTGGAGCTCGAGAAGCCGGTTCTTTTTGACTTCGGCGGGCACATCGTCCTTCAATCGGGCGGCTGCGGTTCCGGGTCGCGGTGAATATCGGAAGGAAAAGATATTGACAAAGCGGAGATCGCGGATGACATCCAGGGTTTCGGAGAACTCGGCATCGCTTTCTTCGGGAAAACCGACAATGATGTCGGTGCTCAATTCCAGTCCGGGCATGAGGTCGCGAAGAAGGGCCGCGAGAGATAGAAAATCCTCGCGGGTGTATCCCCGTTTCATGCGTTTCAGGACGGGGGTCGAGCCCGACTGGAGAGGAAGATGGATGTGGCGGCAGATCCGGGGCTCCGCGGCCATGGTTTCCGCAATGTCGCGGGTGAAGTTTTTCGGATGAGAGGTGAGAAATCGGATCCAGGGGATGTCCGCAGATCCGGCGACGGCCCGGAGAAGTCCGGAAAACCCGATCCGCGTTTCGGGATCGCGATAGGAGTTGACGTTTTGCCCGAGAAGCTGAATCTCCGCCAACCGCTCCCTTCCCAAGGCCTCGACTTCGTGAAGAATGGATGACATGGGTCGAAAACGTTCCCGTCCCCGGCTGAAGGGGACGATGCAATAGGCGCAGAAGTTGTCGCAGCCCTCCATGACGGTGACAAAGGCCGAGAACGGGCTCTCGCGGAGGACCGGGCTTTCGGGGGGTTCGATCCATTCCGCCGGCGTTCCCGTCCTGATGCCTGGAGAGAAAGCGACATCCCTCAGGAGATCGGGCAGCTCATGGATGCGTCCGGGACCGAGAAAACCGTCGATGAAGGGCCGGGAGGTCCGCATCTCCGAACTCCGGATCTCGGCCACGCATCCGGCCACGATGATGGTCATTCCGCGCGCGGCTTTGATTTTGGCCATTCGGCCGAGAAAGGATAGGAGTTTCTCCTCGGACTTGGCCCGGACGGCGCAGGTGTTGACGATCAGAATATCGCAGGATTCCGGCACGGGGGCCGGCAGCGCTCCCTCACGGACAAGATGTCCGGCCATATGCTCGGAATCGCTGACGTTCATTTGACAGCCGAAAGTCCGGATGTGGAAGCGCCGCCCTTGAAGTCCGCCGGCCATGCCCGTCTCCGTTCCTCCGTGTTCCGCTTAAGCTTCCGGCTGCGCCGGAGGCTGATCGAGAAGCTCTTCCAGGATTTCGACCGCTGTCCTGATGAATTCCGGACATAAGGTTTCGTGAAGTTTCAATTCGGAGGCTTTTTGTGACCCGTCCGCGGTGCTGATGTCGCAGCCGAGAAGGTCCCGGCAGTCCAGCTTATCGTGCCGCTTCCGGAATGTGTGCAAAAATTCCCGGGTCAGGGCATAGGTCGTTTCGCGCGCGGCCGTATCCTCCGGGCGTGTCCGGCCGTGTTTCAGGCTGATGACGAGAAGGGCCCCGGCCGCGGCGCCGCAGGTTCCCGCCGAACGGGCCAGGCCGCCGCCGAAAACCTGGGAGATCTTTAACGCCGTCTCCCGGTCCAGACCGAAATCCGGTCCAAAGGCCGCCAAAACGGCCTGCGAACAGCTGAAACCCTTTCGGAAATCCTCAACGGCGGCATCAATCCTTGTCATCATGTTCTCTCCTTTTCAGGTCGGATCCCCGCTCCGATGCCAAGCATCTCCCGTGCGGTCTCGAGCGAGGCTTCGGAGATGCGGCTCCCGGCGACCAGTCGCGCAATTTCCATGACGCGATCCTCGCCGTTGACGGCGAAAGCCGAGGTGAAGGTTCTCTCTTCGGCCACCTTTTTTTCGATGCGGACATGGCGGGCCGCCGAAGAGGCGATTTTCGGCAAATGCGTGATGCAGAGAACCTGGTGTCGCGAGGCCAGCGTCCGAAGCTTTTCGGCGATAAACTCGGCCGTCCGGCCGCCGATTCCGGAATCGATCTCGTCGAAAATCAGGGTTTTGATCTCTTCGGATTCCCGGCCGGCCGATTTCAGGGCCAGCATGATCCGGGACAGCTCGCCGCCGGATGCAATCCGTCTCAACGGGCGAAGTTCCTCACCGGGATTCGGAGAAATGAGAAATTCCACGTCGTCCGTTCCGCTCTCCCTCAAGGTTGAGGGATCGGCGAGGTCGGGGGCCCGGGACGAAAGACGGGGTTCGAATCGTGCCTTTTTCATGCCCAGAAGAGCGATTTCCCTTTCGATGATTCCGCCGAGTTCTTCGGCCGCTTGGGATCTGCGGCGGCTGAGTTCCCCGGCCGTCCGGATATAATCCTCGAAAGCGCCGGCCAGGGAAGATGCAATATCCTCAAGGGTCTCCCGGTTTTCGAGCAGGTCCCGGTATTCCTCCCGGGCCCTGTCGGCGTAATCGCAGACGGCGGCGATGGATCCGCCGTATTTTCTTTTGAGTTTTTCCAGAAGATCCAGTCTTTCCTCGACGGCCTCCAGGTTTTCCGGGGAAGGTTGTCCGTCACGGAATCGAATCAGCGTGTCCGCGAGTTCCCGAAGCTGAATCCCGAAGTCCTCCAGGGGTTTTTCGAAGTCCCTGAGGGCGGGAAGAAAGGGCCTGAGATCGCGGAGATCGGCCAGCAGCTTTTCCAATGCGGACAGGAGGGCATTCTCGTTTTCATAAGCCAGGTTCAGGGCCGAATCGACGGCCACGGCGATCTTTTCGGCGTTTTTGAGAATGTCCCTTTCCTGGAGCAGGGCCGCCTCTTCTCCGGGATCCGGGCGCACGGCTTCGATCTCGCGGATTTGATAATCAAGAATGTCCAGGCGCGCCTCGCGTCCTGCTTTTTTTTCTTCAAGTTCTTTTTTTCGGCGGAGAAGTTCCTTGATGCGGGCGGCGGCGGCGGCGGTCTTGTCCTTGAGTTCGGAGGCGTCCAGAAACGCGTCCAGATAGAGAAGATGATTCTGCAGCTCGAGCAAAAACACATGGTCGTTTTGGCCGTAGATGTCCACAAGACGGGGGGCGATTTCGCGCAGCTTGCGCAGGGGAACGAGCACGCCGTTGATGTAGCATTTGCCCGATCCCTGTTCGGCGATCGTTCTCTGGATAAGAAGATCCTCGTCTCCGGCGGCGAGATCTTCCAGGCCGGGCGGAGGAGGAGAGAGGGGTTCGAAGACGGCCTCCACGGCCGCCTCCGCTTTCCCGGTCCGAACCATGTCGGAAGAGGCTTTCTCACCCAGAATCAGGCGGATGGAATCAATGATGACGGATTTTCCGGCCCCGGTTTCCCCGGTCATGACGGTGAAGCCGGCTTCGAAGTCGAGCTGGAGGTCCTCGATGGTGGCCAGGTTCCGGATGCGGAGAGACTTGAGCATCGTCCCTCAGAATTTTGTTTTGAGCTTGAGCGGAACGATGGCCTTTTCCATGTTGATGCGTCCGTATCCGATGTGATCGTCGCGTCCGGGGTGTTCATCCGCGTTGACGTCTTCGGCCGAGTACCGGATGATGTTCATGACGTCTCCGGCTTTCAACCAGGGTTTGAGACTCCGGACAAGCGCGGCCATCCCCGCGACATGCGGAGCGGCCATGGACGTCCCCGAGGCATAGGCGTAGGGGGGAAACTGCGGGCCGAAATACCACGTCGGGACAAGACTGAGAATCAGGTCGCCCGGGGCGGCCACGTCCACTTCGGCGCCGGTATTCGACCAGGCGGTCCGTTGATCTTCGGAATCCGTGGCCGCGACGGCCAGGGCATAGTCCGTATAGGCCGCAGGATAGAGAACGGGCCCGGCTTCGTTTCCGGCTGCGGCGACAATGACGATGTTCTCTTCGTAGGCGAACTTCAGCGTGTCACGCAGGGAATCCGATACGTCATCGCCTCCCAGGCTGATGTTGATCACCTGGGCGCCGTTCTGTACGGCATAGATGATGCCCTGGATCAGCCAACTGTAATAGCCGACTCCCTTATTGTCCACAACCTTCACGGGAAGAATGGGACATTTCCAGGCCACGCCGGCGATGCCCTGGGTGTTGTTGGTTTCGGCTCCGGCGATTCCGGCGACATGGGTGCCGTGCCAATGGTCGTCGGAGGCGTCATTGTCGTCATTGACGAAATCCCGTCCGCGGGATACGAGTTTGTTGATGAGATCCGGATGATTCATGTCCACGCCGGTGTCCAGGACGGCGATGATGACATCGGGGTCGCCCTGGGTTTCTTCCCAAGCGGCCGTCGCCTTGATGTCGGCGCTTCTCTTTCCGGTGGGGGCGCCGGGGACACCACGAAGATTATTCCCGGTATTGGACAGGGCGTACTGGCGCCAGAAAAATTCGTCGTTCGGTGTGAGGGCCAGCCGGGTCGAGAAATCGGGCTCGGCATAGAGAACATCGGGATTCCTTTTCAGTGCGCCAAGGAATTCCTTGACGGAAACGCCGTCCGGGATCGGGACAATGTGAACGCCGACGTGGGGGATCCTTTCCAAAGGAGCCGTTCCGTAGGCTTTCAGAAGCGCCTGCGCGCCCTGGATGGTGATGCCGGGCTTGAAACGGATGAGAACCCGGTTCTCCGCATAACGGGCTCCGTCGCCGGATCGGTCCCGGACTTCAGGGCTTGTTTGGATGACCGGAGCCTCTCCCGAGAGATTGCGGCGGATACGGCGATCGGTTTCAACGGAGAGGGCGGCCGAAGCCAGCGCGGCGGCGGCCAGGACGGCGCCGAAGATCGAAATGCGGCCGGCCGTTTTGCCGCGTTTTGTCGTCATCATCATCGAATCCTCCTCGGCATCGGTGGGCTAGAAGTGAATGAGAAGTCCGGCGGATGCTCCGGTCGAAATCCCATCTTTGCAGGGGATCATCAGGGCTTCTCCGGTCAAGGTTAACCTGGGGCCGATCCGATAATCGGCGCCCAGAAGCACGCGGATCAAACCGGCGCCTTGAAATTCCTTGGTCTCGCTCCTTTTCAAGTCGCCCACGGTCTGCTGCACAAGAAACTCCCCGGAAAACCATTCGGCGGCAACGGTGAGGCGAGGGACGAATTTCTCGAATCCCCTGTACATCACGGTCGGACCCGCCCATCCCGCCATCCAACGGGGTTCACCGACGGCTTGCCCTTCAACCGCGAGTCCTTCGAGAGCCCAGGTTTTCTTGAGCCCGATGTTATAGACGAATTCACCCCGCATGCCAATCTCGAAATCTCCGGCGGAAAATAAATTTTTTTTCAGTGAAACGCCTCCGAACACCCCCTCGGCGCCTCCCGAGGCGTATTCCAGGGAAAAGGGGAGATTTCTGAAAAACATTCCGGCATAGTCCGACAACGAAAAACCCGCCCGGATGCCGAGACTGAGGCCCCATTTCAGATCGAATTCGGCATTGAGGGAGAAAGAGGTTGCGGTCAGGTTGGATAACTCCGTGCCGTCATCCCAGGAAATCACCCGTGATATCACCCCCAAGCCCGGACCGATGCGGAAACTCTCTCCTGAGGCCGGACCCCAGGTCATGTCCGCCCCGTCCGCCGAGGCGGGGACGAGGATTACGCCCAGGACGGCTGCAACCAGAAAAGGGAGTCGTGTTTTCATGGTGGTGTCTCTCAGTTCTTGGCCCTGTTTTCGATTTCCCTGAGCCGGGACTCGGCCCGGGAGGCATAGGAACTTTCCGGAAAGTCCGTCAGGAGTTTTGTCAGGAAGGGTTGAGCCTGATCCATCTGACCCCAGAGAAAAAAGGAATCGCCGAGAAGAAAATAGACCTCGTCCATTTTGGAATACATCGGATAGGCGGTGAGAAGCTCGGTCAGGCGGCTAGTGGCCGCCCGGTAGGCGCGGGCCCGGTGATAATGCCGGGCGATGGTCATGGTGTGTTCGGCCAGCCGCTCCTCGCAATCCCGGATCTTTTCCTCGGCCTGGGCGGCATATTCGCTCAACGGGTAATTGGCGACGACCCTGCGGAATTCGGCCAGCGCCTGCCGGGTGCGGGTTGGGTCGCGTCCGGGTTTCAGCGCCTTGGCGTAGAACGTCATGGCGATACGGTATTGACAATAGGCCGCTGAGGGACTGTAGGGATAGAGATTGATGAATTCCCGGTATTCCGCCGCGGCCAGAATCATGCTGCCCTCGTCGCCTTTGTCGAAGTAGGAATCCGCGATCAGGAGCTTGGCTCTCTGGGCGTAGAAGCTTTTCGGAAAGGAATCGATGACCTGGCGGAGATAAATGAGCCCTTTTTCCGGATCTTTCTTGATGAAGGATTCTCCCATCTTGAAAAGGGCTTCGTCCGAAGAGGCCACCTCCGGGGTGATTTCGACCGTGGTTTTTTTGCAGCCGGCGGCGGCGCAGGCGATCAGCATGACGGCGAGCATGGCCGCGCCGGCCTTGAATCGTTGCGTTTTCGGCATGAGCATGTCCTTTTTCCGGATCGGGGGATGTTAAAAAGCGTAGAGCCCCCGAATCCATTTCCATTCTTGTTCGAGTCCCAGGCGGAGGTCGGTCGCCGGGGCGTATCCCAGGTCCCGCCCGGCCTTGTCGATGTCAGCCCAGGTGTCGGGGACGTCTCCTTTCTGAACCGGTTGACTGTCCAGACGGGCGTTTTTTCCGCAAACGTCTTCCAGAAGAGCGATGACATCGGCCAGGGTTTCCCGATGTCCGCCGCCGATATTGTAGGTTTCTCCCGGGCGTCCGCGCTCGACGGCGGCCAGGTTGGCGGCGACAATGTCGTCGATGAAGGTGAAGTCCCGGGTCTGCCGCCCGTCGCCGAAAACCGGAATGGCTTCTTCCCGGCCCAGGGCCTTGAAAAATTTGTGAAACGCCATGTCGGGTCTTTGGCCGGGGCCGTACACCGTGAAAAAGCGCAGGGATACGGTCGGAACTCCATAGTTTTTAAAATACAGGAAACAGAGCTGTTCGGCCGAAAGCTTGGTTACGCCGTAGGGGGACAGGGGCCGCACGGGGCTCGTTTCCTTCATGGGCAGATCGGATGTGAGCCCGTAGACCGATGAGGACGAGGCGTAGACGAAACGCCGGAGATCCGGAAGCCCGAGGCAGGTTTCGAGAAGGTTTTGCGTTGCCTGGATGTTGTTCTTGATATATTCCGAAAAACTCCGCCCCCAACTGGCCCGCACGCCGGCCTGGGCCGCCAGATGAAACACAGTCTCGACCCCGCGAAGGATTTCGGGGAGAGCCGGGGTCTCCAAGTCGGTCTCGAGAAAATGAAAGCCGGGCCGGCCCGACAGGCGGGCCAGGTTTCTTTCCTTGATCCATCGGGGATAGGTATCGGTGAAAATATCGACACCCGTGACCTCGTGACCCAGGTCCAGGAGCCGGGAGGCGACATGGGATCCGATGAAACCCGCCACCCCTGTGACCAGGCTTTTCATGACCGGCCCTCGGCGTTGATGCGCTCGGCCATTTGTTTCAGGCGGGCCGTTGCCGCAACCGGGTCGGGGTCGCCGTAGACGGCCGATCCGGCGATGACGATGTCCAGTCCGTCCTGAACAAGAGACTCGGCGTTTTGATGGTCGATCCCTCCGTCCGCGGCGATGAGGGTTGACAGACCTTCGCGCCGAATCCACTCCCGGAGCTTCCGGATCTTGGCCCGGGATGATGGAATGAACGTCTGGCCGCCCCAACCGGGATTCACCGACATCAGAAGGACATGGTGGAGTTCGGGCAGGATCTCTTCGAGAAGATGCAGAGGGGTGGCCGGATTGAGAGAGAGACCGGGTTGGGCGCTGGATTCGCGGATCAGGGAGATATCCTTGTGGAGATGGGTCGAGGCCTCGATGTGAAACGAAATCCAATCGGCGCCGGCCTGGCGAAAGGCGGGGATGAATTTTCCGGGGTTCTCGATCATGAGATGAACATAAAACGGAAGCGAGGTCAGGGGCCGGAGCGCTTCAACGACCAGCGGTCCGAAGGTGATGTTCGGGACGAAGCGGCCGTCCATGACATCGAAGTGGATGACGTCGGCGCCGCCGTCTTCGGCCATGCGGACGGCTTCGCCCAATCGGGCGAAATTTGCGGAAAGAAGGGAAGGAGCAATGTGAACCATCAGCGGCTGACCTCCAGAGTGATCAGATTTCTTTTCTGGATTCGAAATCCGTGCGGCGGATATTGTCCGATGATCACGCCGGCTTCCCGGCCCGGATAATAGGAATACCGGATATCACCGACCTTGAAATCCAACCTTCGGAGACGCTCGATGACGCGGTCGGCCTTGCGGCCGATGAGATCCGGCATCAGAAAGCGCTGTTCACGTTCGCCCTGGCTGATGAGAAAACCGACGGCGCTGTTGCGATCGATGGTCGTCCCCGGCGGCGGCGATTGGGCGATGATGCGTCCGGCCGGATAGCGGGGCGTGTGAATTTGCGACAGGGGTCCTCGGACGAGACCGGACTGGCGGATGGCCGGCGTGACGGCCTCAAGGCTCCGTCCCTCGAATGCGGGAACAGAGACAAGCTCGCTTCCGGCGCTGACCAGAACCTGAACGGTTTTTGTCACTTGAAGCTTGGATCCCGGCGCCGGATCCTGTTGGACGATCCGGCCGCGGTCATAGAGATCGTGGAAGACCCAGCCTTTCTGAATAACGACAAGGTCTTTTCTGGCAAGCTCGGTCCGGGCCTCGTCCACGGTTTTTCCGCTCAGGTCGGGGAGAGAAACACTTTCTCCCGTAAGGATAACCTGGGAAAAGATCACGGCGCTCAGAAAAAAAATATTGAAAAAGACGAGGGCCCCGAGGCATACGTCAATCAGTCTCTTTTTGATCATGGGCATCTTCGCGCGCACGCGCCTTGTTCATTACTAACATATATTCCGAACTCTGTAAACAGCCCGGGCGTTGCCGGGCATCGCCCCTTGTCACCCGATGGAGCGCCGCCTATAATGAGGGTCGTTCAGATTTATCAGGAGGACTTATCATGACTTTTTCGGATTTCCGCAGCGATACCGTCACCCGGCCTTCGGACGCGATGCGCCGGGCCATGGCCGAAGCCGTGGTCGGCGACGATGTTCTCGGCGACGACCCGACGGTTCAGGATCTCGAGGCCCGGGCGGCCCGGATCATGGGCAAAGACGCCGCTCTCTACGTCCCCTCGGGAACCATGGGAAATTCCATCGCCGTCAAGATGTGGACACAGGAGCTGGACGAGGTCATCGTCGAGGAAAAGTCCCATATCTACAACATGGAATCGACCCATATGACGCTGATCTCCAGGGTCACGCCCCGGCCCCTTCGCTCAAACCGCGGTGTCATGGATCCCGGCGACGTGCGAAACAATATCCGGAAGCCGTCCGTTCATATCCCGCGGACATCGCTTATCTGTGTGGAGAACACTCACAACAGTTGGGGCGGCGCTGTTCTTCCCCTGGAAAATCTGGAGGCCTTGCGCGGCCTGGCCGACGAGCACGGTCTGAAGGTCCATATGGACGGCGCCAGGATTTTCAACGCCTCTCAGGCATCCGGCGTTCCCGTCAAAGACTATGCCGCGCGCGTGGATTCCTTGATTTTCTGCCTGTCGAAAGGACTTTCGGCGCCGGTCGGATCGCTGCTTGTGGCCGACCGAAGCTCAATCGAATACGGCCGGAGGTTGCGAAAGGCCCTCGGCGGCGGGATGAGACAGGTCGGTGTCCTGGCCGCCCCGGCCATCATCGCGCTCGAGGAGATGCCGGCCCGGTTGGCCGAGGACCATGCCCGGGCTTCCCGGCTGGCCCATGGGATCGCCGGGCTTCCGGGCATCGAGCTCGATCCCGAGTCCGTTCAAACAAATATCGTCCTCTTCCGCTTCAGCCATCCCCGGCTTTCCGCGCCGGCGTTTCTCGAAAAATTGAAGGAACGGGGCGTTTTGGCGCTGGCCGTCTTCGCCGGTGTCCGTTTCGTCACCCACAAGGATGTCGGCGACGCCGATGTCGACCGGGCGCTCGAAGCGTTCCGGGATATCCTGAATTAGGGCTTGCCTTCCGCCCGGGTTTCGCAATAATAGGCTTATTCCGTCACAGGAGGTCATGATGACGCACTTCAAGAAAACGTTTTTCCTCTGTCTTCTGATCGGAACGCTTGTCTTCCCCGTTTCCGCCCAACAGCCGGCCGCACCCCAGCGGACCGACGAGCAGAAACTCGTCGAGGCCATGCATCTTATCTCCAGCAACGTCCTTTATGATTATGTCAAAGAGTTGACATCGGAGAAATTCGGCGGCCGCCTGACCGGAACTCCCGAATACACGGCCAGTGTCGAATGGGTCGTCTCTCTTCTCGAATCCTGGGGCGTTCAACCCGCCGGCGACAACGGCACATATCTACAATCCTTCCCCAATCCCTACACGCTCGTTTTTCCGGGCGGGGAATGTGTCCTGCATCTTCCGGCGAACGGTGATGTGATCCGGAAATCCTATTCTTTTGACGAGGAATTCATTCCCGGGGGAACGTCCGGTTCGGGGGAGATTACGGCCGAGGTCATCTACGTCGGTTACGGAATCACGGCGCCTGAGTTGGGATACGACGATTATGCCGGAGTCGATGTCCGCGGGAAAATCGTTCTCATGGAACCCGAGGTCCCGGTGCCGCCGACGGGCAAAACCATGGACCTGTTCCTGAAGTGGCGCCCCTATTCCTTCCACCAGTATAAATTGGAAAACGCCGTGTCCCATGGGGCCCGGGGGATGATTTACAACTACGGCCCCATCGGCAATCCCAACAACGCCTACAACAAGGATTTCATCTACCATCATGTCGGGGCGGTGGTCGTTGCGGACATTTTCGCCGGAACGGGCCGGACCCATAAGGAGATTCTTGCGGACATCCGCAGGGAGCTCAAGCCGCGTTCCTTCGCCACGGGAAAAATCATGACCTTGAAAAACGTGACGGAGCACCACCCCGACGGTGTCGGCGTCAACGTCGTCGGCGTCATTCCGGGCAGCGATCCCGCACTCAAGGACGAGGTCATTCTGATCGGCGGACATCTCGACCATCTCGGGCGGATGTGGGAGCTCATGCCCGGCGCCAATGACAACGCTACGGCGGTGGCCGTCGGTCTGGGCATCGCCGAAGCCATGATGAAATGTGAAATCAAGCCCAAGCGGACCATCCTGTTCAACTTTTTCGGAAGCGAGGAACAAGGTGTGGCCGGGTCCAAATTCTATACGGAAAATCCCATCTATCCTCTGGAAAAGACTCTGGTGTTCATCAATATGGAAGGCCCCGGCGTCGGAGACAAGATTTCCGCCTCGGGAGGAACGACGTATCCCGATTTCTGGGCCTTTATCGAAAAAGCCAATGCGAAATATATCCATCGAACCCTGTCGACGCGGCCGGCGGCCTATCCCGGCCGGCCCCGCCAGGATTCGGCCTGGTTTTTCTGGAAAGGCGTTCCCTCACTGACATTCGGCGCCTACGGCAAACCCACTCCATATCCCACCTATCACAACACCAAGGACACGATCGACTTGGTCACGCCTGAAATCATGGAGGACATCGCCCGACTCCTGTTCATGGCCGTCATGGATATGGCCGCCCGGCCCGAGCTCGATTTTCGGCCGGGAAAATGATGGAATGCCCGGCCTAAAAAGGTACGGCGATTCCCCAGTGAAGCTTGTGGAAGCTCTGCCGGGTTCCTGCGGGGGAATCGACGATGTCTTTCCAGAAGCCGAAACCGGCCGATAATTCAAGCCAGGGCGCAAGCGCGAAGCGGACGATGGTATCGCCGATCCAGGCCTGCCCGATATTGAAAAGCGTGTCGGTCTGCGTAAAAACCTGAATGTGCACGCTCAGAGCGCTCCGGATGACGGCCCCGAAGCGGAGGCCGAATTCCTGCTTGAGGATTTCACCGGACAGGTCCAGGTGGGCTCTCTGGTTCGTGTGATGGAAGAACCAGGTAAAGGGTTCAAAATAATATGTCTCGCCTTCGACGGGAAATCCGACGCCGACATAATTCCTGTTCGTGAAAAAGGATTTTCCGTTGAGGCGGCTCAGGTTGTCGGAGTCATGGTCGCTGTCGTGGCCGATGATGACGACGACGTTGTCGATGATCTGCTGGCGCAGATGGAAGTGCCAATCGAACTTGGTCCTTCGCTCGCCGTCGTCGTGGGTCAGGAGTTGGGCGAAGACGACCGTGGTCGGGGTCAGGCGGACGCGGTTTTGAAAACCGAAATTCCAGCGGTCGACGGGTCCTCTGTGGTCGTTGTAGCTGGGAAACGTGGAGGGTTCGAGACGCCAGCCGAAAAACTCGCCGTGCACGGCGATGCCGCCGGGACGAGCGGACGGCAAGTCCAGGCCGGCCGGCCGGAAGATGAACATCTGATAGGCCGAGAGGCCGGGTGTCAGGGTTGCGGCGGCGACCGCCGCGAACACGAAAACGGCCGTTCTTTTTTTAAAATTCATAGGACAACCCCAGGCGGACGACCCGCGGCGGCTGGATTTCCGTTGCGTAACGGAGAGGGAAGGCGTCACCCGTCCACGGGCTTTCCTCCGTGGCCAGGTTGAAATTGGTCAGGTTGAACCCGTCGAGGATGATGCGGAGTCGGGAGCCGCCGAGATCGAAGATTTTCTCCAGACGAAGGTCGACGTTCATGTTGAACTCATAGCGGGCTTTTCCGCGCGGATGAGCCTGAATGATGTACGGACCCTGATTCATGCCGGAAACCACGATCCAGCGGGCGAAGGGCTGACCGTCATAATATTTGGTCACCGAGCCCAGGCGGATGTTCCAGGGGAGGTCAAGCTGAAAACCGATCCGGGCCGTATAGGCGCGGTCGAACCGCAGTCGTCCCCTGGCGTTGATCAGGGAGTTGGGATCGGAGTAGAGGGTGCCGGCGATCCCGTCGTCGTTTTCCCACTCGGTGTTCCCCGGGTTGGATTCTCCGGCTGCTTGGGTGGCCGTAAAAGTCATATAAATGAACAATTTGTCGCTGGTTCTTTTATAAAAGGCGACGTCCAGACCCTGGTAGCTCGAACCCCGTTTGTCCGGAAGGTTCGCGGTCAGCAGGAAGAAATCGCGTCCCAGGTATTCCGGCCGCCTCTCATAAACCGTGAAAATCAGATCGTCATGAGATCCCGGAATCCTGTCGTCGCCGATGTCATAGAGGGTGTGCGGGTCATAGGCGGAAAAGGGGACGCCGATGTTCAAAGCGGCCGGGAGATTTCTTGTTTCCCGGAGAAAACCCGTAACGCTGATATGCCAGCCGGTGAGACTCCTGCGCATGAAGCCGATGGACAGTTCGTCGACGCGGGGACGCTTGAGTTCCGGGTCGATGGCGGCGAAGAGCGGGCCTTCGCGCCTGAGAAGAGTTCCGGACTCTCCGGCACTGAAGCGACCGTCGCCGTCGGAGTCGTTCCAGGCATAAATCCGGCTTCCGGGCGCCCCGGGATTTCCCCAGGTGAGAAAGGAAAGCGGAAGGGAATAAAAATATCGTCCGAGGTGGATCCTGAGCTGAGACCGGCCGTTTGCGGATAAGGGCAGACTGGCGCCCAGTCGGGAGGAGAGATGAATCCAGTCGATGCTCGGGGCATCCCCCGAGGATCCGGGGATCCGGCCCTGTGTCCAATCCAGGTGGAAGGCGGCATGCAGGGACAGAAACCGGTCGAGCGTCCAAGTGTTTGAGGCGAAAACCCCGGTTTCCAACGAGGACTCCCGGTGATTGAAGGGACCGTCGAAGAAAGC
This sequence comes from Acidobacteriota bacterium, assembly GCA_033549365.1. Taxonomy (NCBI): domain Bacteria; kingdom Pseudomonadati; phylum Acidobacteriota; species Acidobacteriota bacterium. The sequence continues at coordinate 180,547 of JAWSUF010000006.1, read as the reverse complement.
GACTTCGAGGGGGCGGCCCTCAAAAAACCGGAGATGATGGTTTTCGCGGATGTCCTTCCGGGACGAAGAGGCTGCGGCACGGAAACGGACGCCGTAAATCAATCTGTTCAAACTGTTGTCGCCGCCGGCCGAAGCCCATTCCCCCTTAAGGAGAAAAGAGAGGTTGTCGCGCCCGTCCCGGTAAGAACGGGCCGCCGGTCCGAACAGGGGAGTTCGGAATATCTCGAGTCCGTGAGGTCCCTCTGCGCCCTCCTGAAATCCGGCGTGAATATCGGTTCGGGCATAACTCAGACCCGCCTTGAGCACATGGTTGTCTTCGAGCTGCAGAGTCCCCAGGATTTGAAAAATATTGTGATAATCTTTTCTGTCCAGAGTCGAGGTCGAGGGAATCCGCCGGCCGGCGCCGAAAGCCGAGCGGTCGACGGTCTGGCCGGTCCAGAGAAACTTCCAACGGCTTCGATCCCGGAGCCAGGAGATCGACGTCAGCCCGGACAGCACGCGGTCCTCTTCGTCGCCTTCGAATTCGGCGGTATTCCGGGCGATGCGGCGGGCCGAAAAAGACGAGGCGAAGTGAACTTTTCCGGGAACCAGGGGACCGGACAGGCGGAGATTGCCCTCAAAAAGGCCGCGAAAGGCATGGGTGGCGAAGAGACCTTCCTCCTGAAGAGCCGGAGTGATGTTGGTCGTTGTATAGCTGCGGTCCAGATAGAAGGATGTGACTCCGCCCCGGAAATCGTCCGAGCCTTCGAAGGTGGCGATGTCCAGTGAACCGCCGGGCGAGAACGATCCGGCCGGAAAAGCGCCGTTTTCGAGTCGCATGGAGGACAGACTCCACACATCGGGATGAAAGAGCGGCATCCCGCCGAAATAGGGGTCGGTGACATCCATCCCGTTCAACCGGTAGGCGACCTGGGTCCAGGAGACGGCGCCGCGCGGACTGAACACGGCCGGTGTCGTATTCCACAGTCCGCCGACATCGATTCTGTTCGTCGTGGCCGAAAAATCCTGATTTTCGATGATATTCCAAACGGTGTTGCCCGTCGGGAGGTTGTGAATTTGTGAAGCATGAGTGAACGTGGCGGACGAAAAATCGGAGAATCCGGGAAAAGCGGGTTCGAGAGCGGCTGCGGTCGGGTTGTCCGCATCCGGAGACAGGCGTAAAACGGCGAAAACGGCTTCGGGAGCTTCGATATCCAGCGGTTGGGCCGCCGTCAAAGTTCCGCCGGGTGTTTGGACGGAGATGTGATAGGCTCCCGAGGGAAGTCCGGCCCAGGTGAAACGGCCGGAGGGATCGCTCTCCGTCTGAAAACGCAAGATGTGAGTTCGGGAGGCAAGAATGACCGTCAAGCCGGCCGCCGGCCGGTCCGCGGCATCCAGAACGCGTCCCCGGAGAAGCCCGGTTTCCTGAGCGGCCGCGACGCACGGGAAAGCCGCCAAGGTGGCGGCGATCAAAGCCGGGACGATCATAAGATGTATTTTCCTCATAGGTAGAACCATTCTCCGCAAAAAGTCTTAACCTTCTTAACCTTTTTGATCCACTCCTGTCAACGGCCTTGTTCCCACGCACAATCGAGGAGCCGAGACTGTGCGCGGGTCGAGATTGCCGTACGCTGCGTCGGCTTCCGCTTTTCGGGCTCGGGGGAATCCCTTCACAAGACGTGTCCGGTCCCCGGCGAGTTCCGTCCACTCCGGCTCCGGGTCTCGCTCTCCTCGGCTTGCAGCCTCGGATCCGTGCCCGCTCGACCCTCCGACGGCTTGCTCCGGGATCCCCCCTGCGCCCCGCGGCAGCCTCCTTGCGGGCCAGATTAAGGAGCAATGCAGCCGGAATGGTGAGATCGGCACGCCCGAAGAGTGAAAACGCCCAATTTGGGAGAAAAAAGAAATGCGGGCGTTTTCACGCACAGTCGAGGTGCCGAGACTGAGCGCGGGTTTGACTCGTGGTTCATTCAGGTTATAATCGGGTCCGTCAAGGAGCGTATTATGACCGAAACAAGAGACCTGGCCATTATCGGCGGCGGGCCTGGAGGATATCTCGCCGCCTTGAGGGGCGCCCAGCTCGGCCGATCCGTCGTGCTGTTCGAGGAGGATCGCGTTGGAGGCACCTGCATCAATTGGGGGTGCATTCCGACAAAATTTCTTCTTCACCAGACGAAAATCCTCAAGGACGTGCGGAACAATCCGCGCCTTTCGGGTCCGACCGCGGACATCGGCCTCAACTGGCCGGAGGTCATGAAAGGCCGCCGGACGGTCGTCGACCGTCTCGTCGCCGGTCTTGAGTTTCTTCTGAAAAAAGGCAAGGTCGAGATCGTCCGGGCCCGAGCCGTTATAAAAGGGGACCGGACGATCCTCGTCCAAAGCCCGGACGGAGAAAAGACTTATCAAGCCGAAAAGATCATTCTGGCCGCCGGCGGACGGGCGGCCGATCTGCCGTTTCTCTCCGCCGACGGGAAAACCGCCGTCACAAGCCGCGAAGCGTTGGAGTTCGAGGACATCCCGAAATCCCTCATCGTCGTCGGCGCGGGCGCCATCGGACTCGAGATGGGATCAATCTATCGGAGGGCCGGCGCCGAAGTCACGGTTCTCGAAATCCTGCCCGACATCATGCCGGGTGCCGACAGGGAATCGGCCCGCCGTCTCGAACGCATTCTGAAAAAACAGGGTTTGAAAATCATGACCCAAATGAAGATCGAACAGGCCGATGTCGCCGGCGGCAAGGCGGTTGTCAAGGGCGTCAACATGGAAACCGGTGCGGCCTTCGAGATGGAAGCGGAAAAAATTCTTCTGGCCGCCGGCCGGAAGCCGAACTCGGACGGCTTGGCCGATGCCGCCCTCGGAATCGAGACGGATCGCGCCGGTGCCGTCCGGGTCGGGTCCGGCCTCGAAACGGGCGTCCCGGGCGTCTACGCCATCGGGGATCTCATCGGCGGCAAGCTCCTGGCCCACAAAGCCTATCACGATGCGCTGGTCGCCGTGGACAACGCCTTCGGGGCGGCCCGCCGGACGGATTATACCGCGCTCCCCATGGCTGTTTTCACCGAACCCGAATTCGCCTCGGTCGGGATGACTTCGGAAGAGTCGGACGAAAAGGGCGTCAAAACGCAAACCGGGATCTTTCCTCTGCAGGCTTCCGGAAGGGCCATGACCATGGATGGGACCGACGGGATGATCAAAATCGTGGCCGACGGCGAGGACCGCGTTCTGGGCGGCCATGTCATTGCCTCTGCGGCCGGAGAAATGATTCCGGTTTTAACCCTGGCGGTCGCCCGGGGCTTGAAAATCCACGATCTGGCCGACCTCATCTATATCCATCCGACGATATCCGAATGCCTCGGCGAGGCCGCTCTCAAAGCTAAGGGCGAGGCCCTCCACATCCTCAACACATGAGTTCGGTTGTGCGGAATCACCCCTTGACATGCGGCGCCGGCTGGCACGGCGAAGAGCATGACGGGGTGCGTCCGTTCCGCTGGATGACCCGCCGGGCGGAATGCCGGATGGATGCGGATCTTCCTGCCGGCCGGGCTTTTCTGCTCATGGAAGCCGGGCACCCCTTTGCCGAGCCGCCCCGGCCTGAACTTGAAATCCGTGTCGACGACCGAAAAGCCGGAGCACGAAATATCGAGGGTGCTTTCAGGCGCTATGTCATCCCCGTCGATATCAGGCCGGACAGCTCCATCGTTTTCGAACTTGACGGAGACCGTCTCATCGACGGCGATACCCGGCGGCTGGGGGTCATGATCAGCGACCCTTGTCTTCTCGTTCCCGACGAGCTGGACGAGGTCTTTTACGGCGAAGGCTGGCACGACCTTGAAGTCGATGAATTTCTGCCGTTCCGATGGATGACTCACGAAGCCCGGGTGATCCTTCCTCCCCATAAACCGGGTGTGCCGTCTCTTCTTTCGCTGTCGGTGTTTTCGGAATACCTCGATCTCAGCCAAAACCTGGAACTTCGGCTCGGAGGGCGTCTTCTGGGCCGGGCGGCGCTCCTCAACAAATGGAACTATTATTCTTTTTCGTTGGATCCGGGGGAACCGCCTTATATCGCGACATGGCCGGACGAGACGGCTGTGTCCGGCGACGCCGGAACCGGCCCGGGAGACCATCCCCGAGAGCTCGTCTTGACTCTCTCCAAGGTTTTGCCTCCCGGGCATCACGGGGAAACCGGCCGGGAAATCGGAGCCCGGATCGGACCGATCGTCCTGCACGACGATGCCGCCTGGCATGAAACGTTCCGTTTTTTCCACGGCAACGCCCTCCTCAATTACCGGGAAATGATCGAAGGCCGAACCGAGTTGCGATCCTTTCCGCTCACCCTGGGCATCGATCTCTATGCCAAATGCAACATCCATCCGCCCTGCGTCTATTGCCTTTGGGACAAAATGAAGGTTCTCGAGGGTGCCGATATCGACGCCGTGGTCGACAAGGCGGCTCTGGAGGGTTACGGCCCGTTTTTCCGGGCGGCCCGGACGCTTGTCAACTGTTCCTTCGGCGAGCCCCTGCTTCATCCCGGAATCGGCGATATCCTGGAATTCTGCGGGAGGAACCGGAAAATCGTCGAGTTGTCGACGAATGGACAGGCCTTCACCGAAAGAACCATCGCCGCCCTGGCGGGCAAACCGGTGTTTCTCTACGTCTCGCTCGATGCGGCCACCGCCGAGACCTACGCCAAGATCCGCAATGACCGATGGGACCGGGTTCTGCCCCATCTCATTCGTTTGAATGAAGCCAGAAAAAAGGCCGGGAATCTGCCGAAGATTTATATGGTCTTCATGCCCATGCGCGTCAACCGGGGCGATCTCGAGGCGTACTTCCGTTTGTGCCGCCGCATCGATGCCGACGCTCTCGTCCTGCGGCCGCTGCTGTATCTTGTCAATCCCGACATTCAGGCCGACAGGGGAGGCTATCATTTCAACTACGCCGACGAGCTTCTCGGCCGAGAAGATCTCGAAGACGTCTTCCGGGATTGCGAGGCCTTCTCGCGGAAGTACGGCGTTCCCGTGGCCAATCAGTTCAATTTTGGAAAGATCGAAAAATGAATCGACCGGACGATCTCGGCGCTTCGAAATTCCCTCTCTGCCGTGAACCCTGGGAGAGTTATTACATTCTGCGTCGGGGCATTTTGCCCTGTTGTTACGGAAATCCCATCCTGGCTCCGATGTCGGACTATGCGGAATCCTGGAATTCGAGCCGATTGCAGGAGATCCGGGCTTACCTGGCCCGTGGAGAACTCAGCCCCTATTGCCTGGAGAGCCTGGGGTGTCCGATCGTGCAGAGAATTCTGGAAAAAAAACGCAGGGAAGGGGAGCCTTCGCCCTTTCTTCCCAACCGTCCGGCTGTCATCCGGATGATCAATCGCATGCTTTTCGGTCTGCCGAAACGCCTCTATCTGGCCGTCCGCCGCGAACGCGGGCGCTGATCTGCGCTCAGCGGATATAGCCGAGTGCCCTCAACATCTCTTCTTCCTTGGAATCGACGGGAATGTCTTCTTTGTGTCTGAGGATATCCCGGACCGCCGCATTGAGAACATCCGTCAGAGCGCGGATGTCGTCGGGCACATCGGCGTCGCCGAAACGGTTCAGACGCTGGTCGGGATCCTCCAGAATATTGTAGAGCTCATAAGTATTCGGTTCGGGTGCATAAATGAGTTGCCAGGGAAATCGATAAAGCGAAAACCTGTCCGCAACGGCTTCCGGTTTGTAGGTTTCGAGAAAGACATCGGTCGGCCGGCCGGGCTTCAGATCGAGAAGATTCCGGCCCATGAAATGAGGCAGCCCTTTATATCCCATCATGGCGGCCATGGTCGGGGCCACATCCAGCAGGGTGACCGTCTCCGCGATGTGGACGCCGCGTTTCGATGATCCGGGCACGCGCAGAATGAGGGGGACTTTCTGGTAAATTGGATTGAGATAATGGATATGCCCGATATGAGGATCTCCGAAAGTGTTGTGGCGTTCACCGAGTCCTTCGCCGTGATCGCCGACAACAAGAACGGCGGTTTTTTCCTTAAGCCCGAGATCCTCCAGGGTATCGAAAAGGCGGCCGATTTCGCTGTCCATGTATTCGACTTCCCTTCGGTAAAGATCGCGGACGCCTTCGATGGGTAACAGGAGCTTGCCCCGGATCGTGAGCGTCATGTCGCGGGGTTTGTCCGCGGAGTCGACGAACAGGACGGAGCGGTCCTTGAAGAAAAAGACCCCCTCATCGCGGCGGATGAACCAGCCGCGGAAGTAATCCAGAGCGATCTCTCCGCTCTCGGGATCGGGATCGAAGAGCATCCTGTCCAGCCGGGCGGAAAACCTGTCGGGATTCGGTTCCCAGGGATTGTCAACTTCGAAAATGATTTCATTCCGGCCTTTCCGCAAAGGGAGATCGAGATCATAGGTGATGTATTTGCTGAGACAGTAGGACCCGACAGGTTCGCCGTTCAGGAAAACCCTCAGATCGTCAGGGGTATCGGGAGGAGCGTAGGGATCGTGGGGATCGGAATAGTGCACCCACAGGAAGAAATTGCGCCGGCCGTTTTCGCGAAGCCAGGGGATGACGCGCTCGTTCACTTCTCCGGCCGTCAGGTACCAGCGCCCTTGGGGAAACTGATCCTCATAGACATCGAAACCCTCGTCGAGACCGAACTGGCGGCCCATGACGCCCAAAGAAACGAAACCGGCCGTCAACAGACCGTTTTTACGGAATAGATTGACGACCGAAGGCCTGGAGCGGTGTTTTCGGATCACCTGGCCGTTGTTGTAGTTTTTGACCTTGTGGGGAGGCTCGGAGAAAAAGAGGGACGCATGGGAGGGAAGTGTGATGGGGATGAGACTCCAGCAGTCCTCGAAAAGCATCCCTTCGGCGGCCAGACCGTCGAGGGCCGGGGTGTGCGCGGATCCCGGATTGTAGGCGCCGATCGTATCGGCCCGTTGCGTGTCCAGAGTGATGAGCAGGAAGTTCTCGGGCTTTTTTCCGATCTTGCAGCCCCACAGAAAAAGGCAGCACAAAGCGCCGAGAAAGATCGCCGGACGCATCCGGCTGAAAAACGGCTCCGGGTCTTTCATGTTCGTCACGGTTTACCTCGGGAAAAAATATCGGGAAAATCATTATGAACGAACTTGTCCGGCGTGTCAAAAAATCCGAACCGCGGACGAACTTGACTCCGGAATCCCACATCCATTATCATTCTCTTTCCAACATATCATAAGAAGCCGGAACGATCGGAAAGAGACGAATCGAAAACCGTCGGGCTATCCGGTCCGGCCGGCGAAAGGGAGTGTTCTCATGGCCGATAAGTCCTTCAATCCGTTCGAGATGGCGCAGAAGCAATTCTTCGCCGTGGCCGACCTTCTCGAACTCGATCAAGCCGCCCGCGACCTGTTGAGCTGGCCGCTGCGCGAATACCATTTCAGCATCCCGGTGCGCATGGACGACGGCAGTACGCGCGTCTTCCGCGGCTATCGCTGCCAGCACAACGACGCCCGCGGGCCGTGCAAGGGCGGCATCCGCTTCCATCCCCAGGAGACCATCGACACCGTCCGGGCCCTCTCCATGTGGATGACCTGGAAATGCGCGGTTGTGGACATTCCTCTCGGCGGCGGCAAGGGCGGTGTCGTCTGCGACCCCCACGATCTCAGCCAGAGAGAGCAGGAACTGCTCTGCCGCGGCTGGGTCCGCCAGGTCGCCAAGAATGTCGGGCCCTTGACCGATGTTCCGGCGCCCGACGTGATGACCAACCCCCAACACATGCTCTGGATGCTTGACGAATACGAAGCCATTGCCGGCGCCAAATATCCCGGATTCATCACCGGCAAGCCGGTCGGAATGGGCGGCTCCCTGGGCCGGACGGAGGCCACGGGATACGGTGTCGTCTACACGATCCGGGAAGCCCTGCGGGAATTGGGCATTGCCGTTGAGGATACCTTGACCGCCGTCCAGGGTTTCGGCAATGTGGCCCAATACGCCATCCAATTGCTGAACAAGCTCGGGAGCAAGGTCATTTGTGTGTCCTGCTGGGATCAGGAAGACCAGGCGGCCTACACCTATCGCCGGAAATCCGGCATCCAGCTCGAGGAACTGCTGACCGTCACCGACCGCTTCGGCGGGATCGACAAAGCCAAAGCCGAATCGCTCGGTTATGAGCGTCTTCCGGGCGAAGCCTGGATCGAACAGGAAGCGGACATTCTGATTCCCGCCGCCCTGGAAAACCAGATCAACGCCCAGACCGTGAAGAAAATCCACTCCAAGGTCAAGGTCATCGCCGAAGGCGCCAACGGTCCGACAACGCCGGAAGCCGACGCCGTTCTGAAACAACGCGGCATCTTTGTCATTCCGGACTTCCTGGCCAATGCCGGCGGTGTGACCTGCAGCTATTTTGAGCAGGTCCAGTGCAACCAGAATTATTTCTGGCCCAAGGACGAAGTTTTGGCCAAGCTCGACCAGAAGATGACCGAGGCCTTCCACGGCGTTTCCGAGCTGGCCCGCACGCGGAAGATTTTCATGCGCGACGCCGCTTACGTCATTTCGGTCAGCCGGGTGGCCAACGCCTGCAAGGACCGGGGCTGGATCTGATCCGCCGCCTCCTTTCGGAGGATCGGGCGGTTCCAGCCCTGCGGCGTTCGACGGGACGGATGAAAGACGCCGGTTGAACCGGACGACCGGCGCCTCATTTGGGGAAAGGATCGAACGCCATGAAAGAACAGGACGGCGGCGGAAAGGCCCAAACGCTCTTTTCCACTCTCCACGAGAGGGCCAAGGAGCTGAGCTGCCTCTATCGGATCGAGGAGATTCTCAGTCATTACGACCTGCCCCTTGAGGAAGTGTTCCGCTACGTCATCGCGGCCGTCCCGACGGGCTGGCAGTATCCGGAATACGTCCAGGCCCAGATCATTCACGGAACGGAAGTCTTCGAGTCTCAAGATTATGTGGAAACGCTCTATTCGCAGTGCGCGGAGATCCGCGTCCAGGATGCCCCTGTCGGGCGGCTCTGCGTTTCCTACCGGGAGCCTGTCCCCGAGGCCGATGACGGTCCGTTTCTCAAGGGAGAAACGAAGCTTCTTCATACGATCGCCGAACGCATCGGCCATTTCATCCTCCATCAGAGGCTCAGACACATGTTCGAGGAGCGGCAGGAGCCGGGGGAGGAGAAACCCGGCTGGAATCTGGCTCTCGATCTCCTGCGCAATACAGATCCGAAGCTTTTCATCCGCGTTTCGCGCAAGATGATGAACTACCTGGCCTGGCGGGGCGTCCCCGCAGCCAAAAATCTTCTCCAGCGTTTCGGCGAAGACCGCGAGAGCACCGGCGTTTTCAGCGAATCCAACCTGCCGCAGAGGCGGGATTCGCTCGGCCGGTTTTTCGAGTTGAGCGAGGAGACGTTCCGCATCGCCGCAGCCAACCTGACGGAGGAGGAAATCTTCGACCGCATCCAGAAGTGGATCGGCGAAGAACGCTCCTACAGCGCCGTTAAGTCCATGGAGAACGTCTACGCGACCCTGAGCGAAGTCATCGAGTCCATGCAGCATTGCCAGCGTTTGATGCCCCGGGGGGTGGTTCTGCCGAGATCGAAGACCAACAGCGTCCGTGTTTCCCTGATCCGCCGGTTTTTCAACGAGCAGCTCGAGTACATCAACATCGCCAAGAAATACCTGTCGATCGAGGATTTCTTCGGGCTCACCGAACGCCTGATCTATCCGCCGGGAAGCCACGGCAAACTCGGCGGGAAAAGCGCCGGACTGTTTCTGGCTTCAAGGATTCTTCGCCAGTCCGCGCGCCGGGTCAAGGCCGTCGGAGAGATCAAGACGCCCAAAACCTGGTACATCACATCAGACGGGATCATTTATTTCCAGCACTACAACAACCTCGAGGAAGTCTCCGAACAGAAGTACAAGGACATCGATATCATCCGCCAGGAATACCCCCATATCGTCCAATTGTTCAAAAACTCGACCTTCCCCCAGGAAATCGTCAAGGGCCTGTCCGTCGCTCTCGACGATTTCGGAGATGTCCCGCTCATCGTCCGGAGCTCGAGCCTGCTCGAGGACCGTCTGGGGACGGCTTTCGCCGGAAAGTACAAAAGCCTCTTCCTGGCCAATCAGGGTGACAAGGAGAAGCGCCTCGAGGCGCTTCTCGACGCCGTTGCCGAGGTCTATGCCTCGATTTTCAATCCCGATCCGATCGCCTATCGGGCCGAGCGCGGCCTTCTCGATTTCTACGAAGAGATGGGCATCATGATCCAGGAGGTCGTCGGCCGTCGCGTGGGCCGGTATTTTTTCCCGGCCTTCGCCGGCGTGGCTTTCAGCCGCAACGAGTTCCGCTGGTCGCCGCGCATCGGCCGGGAGGACGGGCTGTTGCGCATCGTTCCGGGCCTGGGCACGCGGGCGGTGGACCGGGTGAGCGACGATTACCCGGTGTTGATCGCGCCGAGCAAGCCCAACCTGAAAGTCAATGTTTCGATCGAGGACGTCCTCCGTTATTCGCCCCGGCGGATCGACGTCATCGATTTGGAAAATAACGCCTTTGTCACGCTCGACATCAAAACCCTGCTCAAGGAAGTGGGCCACGCCTTTCCGGCAGCCTCGCGTGTCTTTTCGATCCATCGTGACGGCATTCTTCAGAAGCCCATGGGTCTGGCCACGAATCTCGGGGCCGGAGACGCCGTGGCCACGTTCGACGGGTTGATTGCGGGAACGCCCTTTGTCTCCAAGGTCGACGCCATCCTTAAAACTCTGGAGGCGGCTCTGGGAGTCCCCGTGGATATTGAATTCGCCTCCGACGGGGACAATTTTTACCTGCTGCAATGCCGGCCCCAGAGCTTTTCGTCCGACGATGCGGCCATGGACATTCCGGCCCATATTCCCGACGAAAGCGTTCTTTTCACGGCCGGAAAATTCGTCTCCAACGGAAGCGTCCCCGACATCACCCACATCGTCTATGTCGATCCCGGAAAATACGGCGACATCGGCGCCTTTTCCGACCTGCTGGCTGTCGGACAGGCCGTCGGCAAGCTCAACAAGCTTCTCCCGCGGAAGAAGTTCATCCTGATGGGGCCGGGACGGTGGGGCAGCCGCGGCGATGTCAAGCTGGGCGTACGGGTGACCTATTCCGATATCAGCAACACGGCCCTGCTGGTCGAGGTGGCGCGAAAAAAAGGCAACTACGTCCCCGATGTCTCTTTCGGAACGCATTTCTTCCAGGACCTCGTCGAATCGGGAATCCGCTATCTCCCGCTCTACCCCGATGACGACGGCGTGCGTTTCAATGAAACCTTCCTTCTGGGGTCGGCCAATATCCTCGAGGAGATTCTGCCGGAATTCGCGGCGCTGTCCGATACCCTCCGGGTCATTGATGTTCCGGCTTCCGAGGAGGGCCGGGTGCTTCGGGTGCTGATGAACGCCGAACGGGAGCAGGCTGTCGGCATGTTTGTCGACCCGACCTGCCCGCGGCGGATGCTGGCCGGGGCGGGAACGTCCGTCATCGAGGAAAGAAAGGAGCATTCCCGATGGCGGATGCACATGGCCGAGGAGATGGCCCGGCGGGCGGACGCTGAAGCCATGGGGATCAAGGCGTTATATGTTTTTGGAAGCACGTGCAACGGCACGGCCGGTCCCAACAGCGATATCAACCTCATTGTTCGATTTCAGGGCGATGCCCGCCGGAGACAGGCGCTGGAGTCGTGGCTTCAGGGTTGGAGCCAGTCCCTGGCCGAAGCCAACGCCTACAGGACCGGGTTTCGCTCCGAAGGCCTGCTCGATGTTCACATCCTCAATGACGAGGACCTGGCTTCAGGAAAGAACGAGTTTGCCGCAAAAATTCAAGGAACGTCCGACCCGGCCCGGGAACTTCCTCTGGGGGGATCCGCCGTCTGCTGACGGACCGCCGGAGCCGGAAGCTTTCCGTCCGGTTTTGATTGACTTTGGTGAAGGAATCGGAATAAAATAAAGCTTCTCATTTTCACATATCAGGAGGACTGATTCATGAGCACAAAAACCGTTGAAGAACTGTTGGCGAAAGCCCACCAGCCTTCAAAAGACGCCATGCGTCTTCACCCGTACTACCGCGGCAAAATCCAGGTCACCTTGAAATGCCGAGTCCGCGATATGGACGATTTCGCGATCTGGTATACGCCGGGGGTGGCCGCGCCCTGCAAGGACATCCAGCAGAATCCGGAAAAGGTTTACGATCACACCAACAAGGGAAATTTCGTGGCCGTCATTTCCGACGGATCGCGCGTCCTCGGACTCGGTGATATCGGGCCCGAAGCCGGCCTGCCGGTCATGGAAGGCAAGGGGCTCCTCTACAAGTACCTGGGCGGCGTGGACGCTTTCCCGATCTGCCTCAAAGAAAAGGATCCGGACAAGATCATCGATATCTGCAAGGCCCTTCAGCCCACCTTCGGCGGTTTCAACCTCGAGGATATCTCCCATCCCAAGTGCTTCCACATCCTGGACACTCTGCGTGCCGAATGCGAAATCCCCGTCTGGCATGACGACCAGCAGGGAACGGCCTGCGTGACCGTAGCCGGCATCATCAACGCCCTCAAAATCGTCGGCAAGAAAATGTCCGACGTCCATGTGACCATCGTCGGCGCCGGCGCCTCCGGCGTCGCCATCGCCCGTCTGATGATGACGGCCGGAGTCACTCCTGGCAACATGCTGTCCGTCGACTCCAAGGGCATCCTGCATAAAGACCGCAGCGACAAGGACATCCTCCAGACGAAGTTCAAGGAAAAATGGGACATCTGCCTCAAAACCAATGAAAAGATGATCAAAGGCGACATTCCCGACGCCATCAAGAACGCGGATGTCCTGGTCTCCGTTTCCACGCCCGGACCGGGAACCATCAAGAAGGAATGGATCAAGACGATGGCTCCGAATGCCGTCGTTATTGCGGCGGCCAACCCCATCCCCGAGATCTGGCCTTGGGAAGCCAAGGAAGCGGGCGCCCGCATCGTGGCCACGGGCCGCTCCGACTTCGAAAACCAGGTCAACAATTCTCTCGGCTTTCCCGGCATCTTCCGCGGGGCTCTCGACGTTCGGGCCAAGACGATTACCGACGAAATGTGCATCGCCGCAGCGACCGAGCTGGCCAAGGTGGCCGAGGACAAGGGTCTCCGGGAAGATTACATTATCCCCACCATGGATGAATGGGAAGTCTTTCCCCGCGAGGCCGTGGCCGTCGGCAGCAAGGCCATCGAGCAGGGCGTGGCCCGGATCAACCTCCCGGCCGAGGAACGCTACAAGATGGCCGAAAGAACCATCAAGGAAGCCCGTGAGCACGTTCAGCTTCTGATGAAGGAAGGCTTCATCATCGATCCGGACAAGTAAACAGGACGCGGCTAAGACCGCAGCCCACAGGAATTCCCAGGGGGGAGCGCGAGCTCCCCCTTTTTTTTAAGACGATTGGATGCGATGGCCTTCCGCGAATCCGTCTCAATGAATATGCGTGGAGGCGGGCAGCGGCGGCCGTTTCTTATCATCCTGCTTCGACCGGGTGATCCGGCCCTTGATGTCTCCGCAGGAGAACATCCGGTCGCCGAAATAGGGGTTTTCGATTTTGGGTTCGGCCGTGATCCAGTCTCCTCCCGAATTATCGAAGGCCATGGGGCAATGGGCGATGTAGAGCGGTTCACGTGAAGGCCCGAACGTTTCGCTGATTTCAATGAGAAGTAGACTGAGCGGAAGGAAAGCCGCTCTCAGTGCTTCAAGATCGGAGGCTTTGCGGGCCACTTCAAGCGCGTCACTCAGACCGGCCCTGAGCTTCATCCATTTTCCATGATAGGGTTCGCGCAGGAGAGACATGTCGACGCCGGCCAGGGACGAAAGCATGGCCTTGACGGATTCCCGGCCTTTTTCCAATTGGGAGAAGGCCAGGGCTTGTTGCAGAGCGAGATATCCTCCGGTTACGCCGTCGAATTGTTTGAGAAACAGCGGGGGAATCTCCCCAGGAACGCTCTCCGGCCGGTTCATCATGCTGTACCGGCCGCTCAACTGGGCCGCCGCGTCGAGCGCGAAAACCCCGTGAATGACGACCTCTTCGCCTTCGGCCAGTCCCGAGACGATGGTGTCATAATCGCCGGCGCGAGGTCCCAGAGTGATTTCCCGCATTTCGAAAACCGTGTGTTCTCCCGGACGGCGAATCCAGACCACGGAACGGGGACCTGTCCACAACACGGCCGTCCGGGGAACAAGAAGCGTTGCCTCCGCGCCTGCGATCGAGGCGGCGATTTTGGCCCGGACGAACATTCCGGGCTTCAGCGCTCCATCGGCATTCGAAACTTCGGCCCGGACGGCGGCCGTCCGCGTCCGCATGTCGATCTGCGGGTCGATGAACCGCACGGTTGAGAGGAATTCCCGGCCCGGCAGGGCTTCAACGGTGAAGACGGCGGTTTGCTCCGGGCGAATCCAGGCCAAGTCGCTTTCATAAGCATCGAACAGGACCCAGACGGTCCGGAGGTCGGCGATCTCGAAGAGAACGTCGCCGCGTGATGCATAATCGCCCCGGGCGATGTTTCGGGCCAGGACGACGCCGTCCGCCGGCGCGGCGATGTCGAAAACGGCGAGGACATGGCCGCGGCTCTCGACGGCCTCGATCTGATCTTGAGAGATGTTCCAGAGGCGCATTTTTTCACGAGCCGCCTCATGAAGCGCCGGATAGACGGATTTCAGCTTTGCGGCTTCCAGAAGTTCCTGTTGCGCGGTCACGAGTTCCGGAGAGTACACTTCGGCCAGTTTCTGACCTTTCCGGACCGCTTGTCCCGTGAAATTCACAAAGAGTCTCTCAATCCGGCCGGTGACATCCGCCGTGACGGCGGCGATGCGCCGTTCGTCGACGGCGATTTTTCCGGTCAGGCGAAGTTCGTACCCCGTCTCGGCCGATACGACCGGAACGGTCCGGATTTCGGCCAGGGCCGCCGCCTCGGCCGACAGCGTGTGGACATGCGGATCGTGATATTCACCGAGACCCTCGGATTCATCGCCTAGGGGGACCGGGATGAGGTCCATGCCGCAGATCGGGCAATCTCCCGGTTCCGGCAACCGGACCTGGGGATGCATGGAGCAAGTCCAAATTTGTGGTGGTGATGGATCGGCGGCCGGCCCTTGATCGGCGGCATCTCCGGACTTTCCCGGCACGAGAAGCCCCAAGGCCAATCCGACGACCAGGGCGGCGGGGATCAGCCACGTATTTCTGATTAAGCTCTTTTTCAAAGCATCACTCTCCCATCAATCTTTCGACCAGGGCCACGGCGATGTTCCGGTCGGCTTCGGCCTCGATGAGTTTCAGCCGCAGGTCCAGCAGCCGGCGCTGCAACCGGAGAATCTCCTCGAAATCGCTCCCGCCCGTGGAATATCCGGCCGTCATGATATCCAGCGCCTGCCGGGCCAGCCCGGCGAGTTCACCGGATAGAGCGATCCGTCTTTCGGCGTCCCTGAATCGGGCCAGGGCCTCTTGATATCCGACGGTCAACCAGTTGCGTGCGTCCCGCTCCTTGTCCTCGAGGGCCTTCAATTGCAGCCGGGTTTCTCCGATCGCGGCCGCATATTTCTTTCTCCACAGAGGGATGCTGACCGTCACCATCGGCATCAGCATGCTCATTTTCCGGTCATGGCCTTCCTGATCCCGCCTCGGCCTGAATGTTTCGTATTGCAACCCCAGTCCGAACATCGGCCGGCCCATTTTGCGATTCATGGACTCTTTGGCGCTGAGGGCCAGGCCCTCGGATTCCAGCATTTTCAGCATCGGGTTGTTGCGGCCGATCTTTTCGTTCGCATTCTCCGGAGATAAGGGCATTTCCGCGGTTGGCAGCGCTTCCGGAAGTTCGACGGGTTCCCGTGGATTGCGGTCCATGAAACCGTTGAGCCGCGCGGCAGCGACGGCCCGGTCGTCGTCGAGAAACTCAAGCCGGTTTTCAATTTCCAGGATTTCCATGCGGATCAGCAGAAGATCCGCCAGGCCGGCGCCGGACCCGGCCATCATCGGCATGGCTCCCCGCATGGCGGATGATGCCGTGCCGGCGGACTTGGGCGCATCGCTTCCTGGCATACCGGCCATGCGCTCCATGCCGCCGCCCGATCCCGCCCCGGACATGATTTTTCCGGGGATTCCAGGTTTCGACGGCTTGCCCGGCATTGTTCCTGATTCACCGACGGAGAATTTCGTCCGGGCGATATCTTCCAGGCTGTGAAGGAGAATCAGAGTTTCCCGGGTTATGGAGAGTTCTCTGTCGAGGATGTAGAATGCGTACCAGGCCGCTTTGGCATCGAAGAGCAGACGGCTTCGGGCTTCCCGCCAGGCTTCGAAGCGGGCTTGGGCCATGGCGGCCGCTTCCCGGCCGGCATCGCCGAGCGTTCCGGGCCAGGGGAACATCTGCATGGCCTGAAAACCGGCGGTCTGGTCGCCCATATAGCGTTCCATCGGCCGAAGAAAGATTCCGGCCGAAAGTTGCGGGTCCGGGAGTCCCCGGGCCTGGGCGATTTTCTCGACAGAGGCCAGGTATTCGCTGGTCAGGGCCTTCAGTTCGGGATTTTCCGACTCAACCATGCGCAGGATATCTTCCAGAGTTTGACCCGCGCCCGACGCCGGCGAGAAGCTGAAGAAGACGACGGCGAGCGCAAGGACCGGTCCGATGAAGCGTGTTTTTAGGGTCATGGGTTTCACTCGTCTTTCTGGAATCTCTCCGGTTTTCCCCGGATTAGGAATTCCTCCCGGGCTGCGTAAAGAACCGGAACGACGAAAAGCGTGATCAACGCAACCGTCATCCCGCCGAAAGCGGGGATGGCCATCGGAATCATGATGTCGGCCCCCCGCCCGCTCGAGGTCAAAACGGGAAGCAGGGCCAGAAGGGTGGTTGCCGTGGTCATTAAACAAGGCCGGACTCTTCGGAGTCCCGCCTCAAGCACGGCCTGCCGGATGGCCGTCCGATCCGCCGGCCGGTGTTTCCGGAAGCTTTGTTTCAGGTAAGTGGCCATGACCACGCCGTCGTCGGTGGCGATCCCGAACAGGGCGATGAAACCCACCCAAACCGCCACGCTGAGATTCACGTTCGTCATGTTGAAGAGTTCCCTGAGAGACACTCCGAAAAGCGAGACGTTCAGGAACCAGTCCTGACCGTAGAGCCAGAGCATGATGAAACCGCCCGCGAAGGCCAGGGCCACGGCGGAAAAGATCATCAGGGAGACCGCTGCGGACCGGAACTGGAAGTAAAGAATGAGGAAAATGACGGCCAGGACCAGGGGGATGACGACGGCCAGGCGTTGCGACGCTCTCACCTGGTTTTCGTAATTTCCGGAGAACTGAAAGCGGACGCCGGCGGGAACGGACAGTTCGCCGTCGGCGATCTTGTCGTCAAGAATTCGTCGGGCGTCCTCGACGGCCGTGACTTCCGCAACGCCGCTTTTTCTGTCGAAAAGAACATAACCCACGAGAAAGGCGTTTTCACCGCGGATCATCATCGGTCCCGGACGATAGACGATTTCGGCGATTTCGCCGAGATGAACGAAAGGGCCGGCGGGTGTCGAAACGGGAACCCGTTTCAGCATCTCGGGATCGTCGCGCCACTCGCGGGCGAAGCGGGCCCGCACGGCGAACCGCTCGCGGCCCTCGACGGTCATTGTCAGGGTCATGCCGCCGACGGCTGTTTCGATCACGTGCTGGACGTCCTCCACGTTCAAGCCGTAGCGGCCCATGGCTCGCCGGTTGAGCTCGATTTCCAGGTAAGGTTTCCCCAGGCTCCGGTCGGCGAAAACGGATTCCGGCTTGACGGAGGGCACGTCCTTGAGAAGGTGTTCCAAAGTCAGGCTGAAGGTCTCGATCGTCTCCAGATCGGGGCCGAAAACCTTAAGACCCATGGGCGCCCGCAGGCCTGTCTGGAGCATCACCAGCCGTGTTTCAATGGGTTGGAGCTTGGGTGCCGAAGTGACTCCGGGGAGGGATCGGGTGACCCGGACGATTTCGCTCCAGATGTCGTCGGGAGAGCGGATGTGGTCGCGCCACTGGCGGAAATACCGTCCCCGGCGGTCGGGAACAAGACGGCCGTCGCCGTTCCTGACAAAAACACCCTCGGCATCGACTTGAAATCGGATCGGGCGGCCGTCGGGACCCGTCTTGTACTCGCTTTTGTAGAGGATGACATTTTCGAACATGGACATGGGAGCGGGATCCAGAGAGCTTTCCGCCCGTCCGGCTTTGCCGACGACGGTTTCCACTTCCGGAATGGCTTCGACGCGCCTGTCAAGCTCGGAAAGGGTGCGGATGTTGGCTTCCATGCCGGAGTGGGGCATGGATGTCGGCATCAAAAGAAAAGCGCCTTCGTCCAGGGAGGGCATGAATTCCCGGCCCATTCCGCGCCAGATGAAGATTCCGGCCAGGATGATAAGAGCCGGAATCAACAGAAAAGCGGTCTTATGAGACAGGCACCCCTTGAGAATGCGGGGATAGAGGCGGATGAAGATTTTGAAGGTTCCGAGGACGAGCCCGATGACGAGAAGAACGAATAGAAGATTAACGCCCAGGCTGTTGTGGACGCCCAGGGGACGCCATGCGGATGCCAGAAGGCCTCCGATGCCCAGGGTGACGATGAGGATGTTGACGGTTTGGGAATTCCGGGAAATCCATTGAAGCCGTTCCGGAACGCGGCCCGAAAGAGCCAAAAGATTGTTGGCGCCGAGAGCGACCAGAATCAGCCCGGCCCAGGGGAGAAAGAACAGGGAGGCAAGTCCGGCCGCGAAAAGGATTCCGTTCCAGAAAAGCCGCCGTGTCTTGCCTTTCGTCTTCAGGGAAAGCAGGCCGTGAGCCAGTGCCGGGATCATCAGGAGCGTGATGACCAGAGCCGCGATGAGAGCGAAGGTCTTGGTGAAAGCCAGAGGCCTGAAAAGTTTTCCTTCAGCGGCTTGAAGCGTGAATACGGGGAGGAAACTGACAATTGTTGTGGAAACGGCCGTCAGGATGGCCGAGGACACCTCCGCGGATGCATTGAAAACCGTTTCGATGAGGGGACGGCCCGGAGGCGCCTCCTTTTGATGACGGAGGATGTTTTCACTCAGAATGATCCCAAGATCGACCATGGTTCCGATGGCGATGGCGATACCGGAAAGAGCCACGATGTTGGCATCGACACGAAACTGCTTCATCATGACGAAACACATGAGGACGGCGAGAGGAAGAAGCGCCGAGATCATGAGAGAGGCCCGAAGATGAAAGACCATCACGACGATAACGATCATGGTGATGAGGATCTGCAGGCTGATGGCATCGCGAAGCGTGCCCAGTGTTTCATAGATGAGCTGAGTCCGGTCGTAAAAAGGAACAATGGTGACACGGGAGACTCTGCCGTCTTCGAGTGTCCTTGACGGAAGTCCCGGCGCGGTTTGCCCGATCAAGGTCTTGACGTTGCGAATGACTTCAAGGGGATTTTCACCGAAACGGGCCACGACGACGCCGCCGACGGCTTCGCTTCCTCCCTTGTCGAGAATCCCGCCGTGGCCGCGAGGTGCAGGCCCGATCGTTACGCGGGCGATATCCCGGATCCGCAAGGGAATGTTCCCGGAGACGCGGACAACAGCCTGTTCGATGTCGTCAGGGCTTTTGATCGTGCCGAGGCCGCGGACATAATACTCGACAAGGTTGAATTCGATGGTTTGGGCGCCGACATCCCGGTTGCTCATGCGCAAAGCCTCGGTGATCTCCATCAGGCCGACGCCGTGAGCCTGCATGGCCTCCGGGTCGAGATCGACCTGGTATTCCTTCACGAAGCCGCCGACCGAGGCCACTTCGGAGACGCCTTCCGCCGAGGAGAGGGCCGGACGAACGTGGAAATCCTGAATGGCGCGCAGTTCGTGAAGATCCCATCCTCCCGCCGGAAGTCCGTCGCCGTCCCGGCCTTCAAGTGTGTACCAGAAAATTTGGCCGAGAGCCGTGGCGTCGGGCCCGAGAACGGGGTTGACACCCGGGGGCAAAAGATCGCGGGGAAGTGTGTTGAGCTTTTCAAGAACACGCGAGCGGCTCCAGTAATACTCGATGCGCTCGTGAAAAATGATCGTTACGCTGGAGAAGCCGAACATGGATGTGCTGCGGATGCTGGTCACGCCGGGAAGACCTAAAAGAGACGCCGTCAGCGGATAAGTGATCTGATCTTCGATATCCTGGGGACTGCGCCCCATCCATTCCGTGAAGACGATCTGTTGGTTTTCTCCGATATCCGGAATGGCGTCGACAGGGACGGGATTGCGGGAAAGAAGGGGGATGTTCCAGTCGAAGGGAGCGACGGCAAGGCCCCAGGCCGCTAAAATAATAAACAACAAGGCTGCGACCAACTTGTTTTCGAGAAAAAACCTGATGATCGAATTGATCATGATGACATCCTTATCTGTAGAAATAATAGAAATAATAGGAAAAGTCAAATTATGACATGGTCAATTGGCCCCACAATTTTTCGAAGTGTATAAGGGCGAGTGGGTGTCGCAAAAGACGTTTAAGATCCTCAAATAAAGAAAGAGAAACGAATAAAACTCGTAAAAATAAGATAATAAACAAAATAAAAAAATAGCAGAAACTTGACAAAGGCGTGCTCAGGTTATATATTATCATTTGACTAAATTAGGAGGCATCATGACAAAGATAATTGGTATCGATTTGGGAACGACAAACTCCGTCGTATCCATCATGGAAGGAGACAAGGGCACGGTTATTCCGAACGAAGAGGGCGGGCGGACGACGCCGTCCGTCGTGGCCTTCACCCAAAAAGGAGAAATCCTTGTCGGACAGGTGGCCAAAAGACAACGGGTCACCAACCCCGAAAACACCATTTATTCCATCAAGAGGTTCATGGGGCGGCGCTATGAAGAAGTATCCAAGGAAAAGAGCCAGGTTCCGTTTAAGGTCGGCGCGGCCGAAAACGACGATGTCCGTGTCGAGGCCCTCGGCAAGAAATACGCCCCGCCGGAGATTTCCGCTTACATTTTGCAGAAGCTGAAAAAGGCGGCTGAGGAGTATCTCGGAGAAAAAATCGAAAAAGCCGTCATTACCGTTCCGGCCTATTTCAACGACAGTCAGCGCAAGGCCACGAAAGACGCCGGGAAGATCGCCGGCCTCGATGTCGTTCGGATCATCAACGAACCCACGGCCGCGGCTCTGGCCTACGGCATGGACAAGAAGAAGGATCAGATCATCGCCGTCTATGATTTCGGCGGCGGCACTTTCGACATTTCCATCCTGGAAGTCGGGGAAGGTGTGGTCGAAGTCAAATCGACGAACGGCGATACTCACCTCGGCGGCGACGATATCGACCAGGTCGTTCAGGACTGGCTGGTCAACGAGTTCCGCAAGGAATCGGGCATCGACCTGACCAAAGACAAAATGGCCCTGCAGAGACTCAAAGAGGCGGCCGAGAAGGCCAAGACCGAACTCTCATCCCTTATGGAGACCGAGGTCAACCTGCCTTTCATCACGGCCGATGCCTCCGGTCCCAAGCACCTGTTGATGAAACTGACCCGGGCCAAACTCGAGGATCTCATGGAGCCCATCGTTCAGAAATCCGTGGCTCCCTGCCGTCAGGCTCTGGCCGATGCCGGCCTCAAGGCCGAAGACATTCATGAGGTCATCCTCGTCGGCGGTCAAACCCGGGCGCCCCGCATACAGCAGATCGTCAAGGAGATCTTCGGCCGGGAACCTCACAAGGGTGTCAATCCCGACGAGGTCGTGGCCGTCGGCGCGGCCATCCAGGGCGCCGTCCTTTCGGGCGACGTCAAGGATGTCCTGCTTCTCGATGTCACCCCGCTCACCCTGGGGATTGAAACCTTGGGCGGCGTGTTTACAAAAATGATTCCGCGCAACACGACCATCCCGACCAAGAAAACCGAGATCTACTCCACGGCCTCGGACAGCCAGCCCAGCGTCGAAATTCACGTTTTGCAGGGCGAGCGCGAAATGGCCTCCTACAACCGGACCCTTGGCCGATTCCACCTCGACGGCATTCCGCCTGCGCCGCGGGGCGTTCCCAAAATCGAGGTCACGTTCGATATCGACGCCAACGGCATTCTCCACGTCTCGGCCAAGGACCAGGGCACGGGCAAACAGCAGGCCATCACCATCACCGGACACAGCGGTCTCGAAGAAGGCGAAATCGACCGGATGGTCAAGGACGCCGAGTCCCATGCCGTCGAGGACAAGAAACGCCGCGAGGTCATCGACGCCCGCAATCAGGCCGACCAGCTTGTCTACGGTCTCGAAAAACTGCTCCGCGAAAACCGCGACAAGATTCCCGAGGAAGAGGCCCGCAATCTTGAGGCTGAAATTGAAAAAACCAAAAAGGCCGTCGAATCCGAAGACCTGGACAAGATCAAGGCCGCCACGGAATCGCTGCAGAAGGCTTCGCACAAACTGACCGAGATGATGTACCAGCAGGCCTCCGCCCAGCAACAGGCCGGCCCTCAGGCGGGCGGACCCGGTGCCCGGCCCGGAGGCGACACCCCGCCGCCCGGGGGAGGCGACGACGATGTCATCGACGCCGAAGTGGTCGACGACGAGTCGAAGAACTGATATCCTGGAATGAGTCCGGGACGCCGCCGTCCCGGACTCATTTCCGGTCGAAATCCGGAATGCGGGTCGGGCCATGAAGAAAGATTATTACGAAACCCTCGGCATCGAACGCGGCGCCTCCGCGGCCGAGATCAAGAAGGCTTACAGGAAGCTGGCCCGCAAACATCACCCCGACCTCAATCCGGGGGATAAAGCCGCCGAGGCCCGATTCAAAGACATCCAGGAAGCCTACGCCGTCTTGAGCGACGAGAAAAAGAGGGCCCAGTACGACCAGTTCGGGACGGTCGGAGACTCGCCGCCCGGAGCCGGGGAGTGGGCCTCCTCGGGAGGAGGCGCTCCGGGTTTTGACGGTTTCGAATTTTCGAATTACGGGTCCTCCTCCATGCGGGATATCTTCGAAAACCTTTTCGGCGGCGCAGGAGGTGGAGCGGGATTCGGACGCACCGCACCCGGTCCGGTCCGGGGCGAAGATCTCCAGTATGCGATGAAGGTCGGCTTCGAAGATGCCATTCACGGACTCCAGACCCGGATCCGGATCACCCGTCTGGCCGCCTGTGCCGACTGCGGCGGTGCCGGACGCGTCGCGGGAAAAGGCCGGCATTCGTCCTGTTCCTCCTGCGGCGGATCGGGACGCACGGTTCATCAGAAAGGCTTCATGAAATTCTCCTCGCCCTGCCGGGAGTGTGGGGGGAGCGGCGGAGATGCGGGCGAGGTTTGTTCCTCCTGCGGCGGACGCGCCCTTTATCAGAAAACCGAAAATATCACCGTCCGCATTCCGGCCGGCGTCGATACCGGATCAAGGGTCCGAATCGCCGGAAAGGGGAATGCCGCACCGGGTTCGGGCGGAACGGCGGGCGATCTCTATATTTCCATCGAGGTCGCACCCCATGCCTATTTTCGGCGCGAAGGCCCTCATATCCATGCCCGGGTTCCGATCACGGTCCCCGAAGCCACACTGGGGTCCAAAATCGAGGTGCCGACCATCCACGGACCCGAAACCATCCGAATTCCGCCGGGAACCCGGTCCGGGCAGAAATTTCGGCTTCGGAACAAGGGGGTCTCGCTTCCCGGAAAAAAGGTGCGCGGCGACGCTTTCGTCGAGGTCGTCATCGTTCCGCCGCCGTTCGAAGACCAGCGTGTCCGCGAGCTCATGAAGGAACTGGAGAAAATATCCGGTCCGAATCCACGGGACGCCATGGGGAAGATGTGACATGACGGCGCGGGACAACAAACGGGAGGAACCCCGCAAGTACCACCACATCAGCAGTGTCGCCCGGATGTACAACATCCATCCCCAGACGCTTCGCATTTATGAGAGGGAGGGCCTGCTCAAGCCGTCCCGAAGCGAAGGCAACACCCGTCTCTATGCGCCGGAGGATTTGAAGCGTCTTGAAATCATTCTCAACCTCGTCCGCGACCTCGGCGTGAATCTGGCCGGTGTCGAAGTCATCCTGAACATGAGGGAGCGGATGGAGCAGATCGAAAGCGAGATCAACAGCTTCCTCGACTATGTCCGAGAGGAGTTTGCCAAGGATCGCGAGGATGAGTTCGAGGCCGGGAAGAAGGCCCTGGTTCTCGTCCGCAAGGCCGGTCTTGTCAAGATCAAGGACGAAGACGAGAGCGCATGACTTTCCGGGATTTTCTGGATTCGAAGAATCTCAAGCTTTACCTTGAACAGATCGGGCAATTCCCGACGCTGACGGACGAAGAGGAAAAGAGGCTTGGAGAACGGGCCCGAAAAGGGGACCGCGAAGCCCAGCAGCGGCTCATCGAATCCAACCTCAAATTCGTGGTGTCCTACGTCAAGAAATACCGCGGCATGGGGATGTCGCTGCTCGACATGATCAACGAGGGCAACATCGGGCTCATCGAGGCGGCCCGGCGGTTCGATCCCGACCGCAACGTGCGCTTCATCTCCTATGCCGTTTGGTGGATCCGCCAGTCCATCCTGCACGCGCTGTCCCGGTCGGTCCGGGCCTACCACGTACCTCAGAAAATGAGCGACCAGATTTCCCAGATGAAAAAACACGCTGCGGCGCTCAAGGCGGAAAAAGGGCGGGAGCCGACCCGGGACGAGATCGCCGAACGCATGGGACTCGGTGTCGAGGACATCGAGGATCTGGAGACTCTCGACAACCGGGGAGTCTCGCTGAGCGACAAGCTCCGGAATGAGGATCTCGAAGTCGGCGACAAAATCGGCGACGAGATGTCTCCCTCCGTCGAATACCAGATCATCAAGTCGTCCATCGAGGGGCAGATCCGCGAAGTCCTTGACGAGCTGGATGACAAGGAAGCCCTTGTGATAAAATGGCGTTTTGGGATGGATGACGATCAACCCAGAACGCTTCAGGACATCGGAGAGACCTTGGGACTGACCCGGGAGAGGATCCGCCAGATCGAGCAGAGAGCGATGAGAAAATTGGGGCGTTCCCATCGTCTTCAGCAGTTGAGAGGATACCTGAATTGACGGCGACACCGGAACCGGCGGGCGGCGGCTGCTCGGCATGCCAGGGGACGGGCTGGATTCTGGATGATGCCTCCGGCGGCCGGGTGGCCCGGCGCTGCCACTGCCTTCTCGATCTCCGCAGACAGAACCTTCTCGACCGGGCCCGAATCCCGCGCCGCTACCGAAACTGCACGCTGGCCAATTTCGATGCCCTCAACGACTCGCTCCGCCACGCCCTTAAGATTGCCCGCAAATTCGTCAAGGACTTCCCGGCGCCCGACGTCGGCCTGCTGTTCATCGGACCCTGCGGAGTGGGGAAGACCCACCTCGCCGCCGCCGTTCTTCAGGAACTCGTCCTCAAGAAAAACGTCTTCTGCGTATTCACGGATTTCCGGGATCTTATCCGCGAGATCCAATCCACGTTTTCCCCGGATTCCGTCATCTCGGAGTCCGACGTTCTGGCCCCCGTTTTCCAGTGCGAGGTCCTGGTCCTGGACGAGCTGGGTGCCAAACGGACGACGGCCTGGGTCGAAGAGACCGTTTTCTATATCATCAACCACCGTTATAACAACAAGAAAATGACTCTCTTCACGACCAATTACCCCGACACCGAATCCGAGGAAGACCCCCGGGACACCATGTACAAGAAAGGCGGAGACTCTCTCGTCGACCGGATCGGCGTCCGTCTCCGGTCGCGGATTTATGAGATGTGCAAAGTCGTCGCGATGGACGGCGACGACTACCGCAAGACGGTCAAGCAGGCCGGATACCGTTTTTAGGGCATTCCCGCCGACGTCGAAAACGCCTTGCTGTTTTTTTGTCTGCTGACTTTTCGATGACCGCCTCGCAATTTCCGCCTCCGAGAACTTCTTCACCGCATCGCATTTCGTTGTTGAAAATCGCCTCGACTCATGTTATATTTCCTGTCCCTTGCTCCCCGGTAGCTCAATCGGTAGAGCGGTTGGCTGTCAAAAGGCAGCGTCCGCGGGAAACCGCGGATGGAAAATCGGGTGAATTCAGGGAACCCTGCCCTCCGCCGGGTGCGGAGAACGGCAACCCTGAGCCAAGCCTCGTCCCTTCGGGACGGGGAAGGTGCAGAGACTAGAGCTTCGGCTCGTACTCCGGGTTTCGACCCGGGGGAAGCGCCCGACACCCTCGCCCGCGGCGACGCGGGACGGGTGAAGAGATAGTCCAAGCCCGGAGGAAACTCCGGGGCCCTTGTAACCAATAGGTTGCAGGTTCGAGTCCTGCCCGGGGAGCCAACCACGAATGCAACCCATTTCCTAACCGGTTGCTTAACGAATAAAGCCCTGTATCCATGATGTGGGGCTTCGTTGTTCTATGATCTGTATTTTCAAAGGGTTGCAGCTTCGTAGATATTCCCTGCCATCTTCTCCATTCTCCTGAAAGCCTGGTTTTTCATGTACGTCGAGGCCTTTTGAGTTCGAAGACGGCTTTTGGACCCTGAAACGAACGCTGAATTCTCCTGTTCTCCGTTTTTCGAGTCGTCTTGTTTAACAGCCCGGTTGCATCTGGGTGCCCGAATTTATCTTTACAAACAAAAAGAGGTTGCGAATATTTTACCGGATGATATAACATCTGTAATCAAGTTCATTATTACCG
Source organism: Acidobacteriota bacterium (assembly GCA_033549365.1). Lineage (NCBI taxonomy): Bacteria > Pseudomonadati > Acidobacteriota > Acidobacteriota bacterium. The sequence goes on along the minus strand of JAWSUF010000006.1, from coordinate 153,963 downwards.
TTGGATATCGCTCTAAAGGATGATGTGATGAAACCAATCCATCCGGATTACCCGGCATTAGTTAAGGAGGTTCGCCGACAGCTTGCCATTAGCCAGGAGGATTTGGCTCGCGAGTTGGGTGTGAGCTATGCCACGGTTAATCGCTGGGAAAATGGTCAGGCCAAGCCGTCTAAACTGGCCCAGGCGCAGTTGGATGCGTTCTGTGAAAGAATGAAGACGGACGGAGCGTTGGATCTTTCGGGGAGCGAAAATGGTTAAGGGCCAAACTACATCAAACGGGGTACATAAATCTAAACGCCAAGCTATCAAGGATTGGCCTGTGACCGAACGCCCACGAGAGAAACTCCTCCATTCAGGTGCTGAAGGCCTCTCAGATGGGGAACTTCTAGCGATTTTGCTTCGCATTGGTAAAGCGGGACAATCGGCAGAAGATCTGGCCCGCCGGTTGATGTCTATGTTTAACGGTATAAGCGGTATCGACCGCGCTCACATAGAGGAGCTTCTCGCCATCCCGGGAATGGGTATCGCCAAGGTGGCGCAAATGAAAGCCGCCATTGAAATTGGCAAAAGAGTCCGAAGACAATCAACCCGACCCAAGGATTTCACCAATGCTGCGGCGGTGGTTGATTACATTCGCCCACGATTTGAAGGTCAGCGCCAGGAATGCTTTCTATCCATCCTCCTGGATGGCCAGAATTGCATGCTTGCTGAAAGGCTCATTACGGAGGGCATCCCAACGCAAGCCACTGTCTATGTAAGGCGTGTGATGGAAGAAGCCTTGCGTGTGTCAGCCAGCGCCTTCGTCGTGGCGCACAACCATCCTTCTGGGCATCCGAGCCCTTCCCCCGCCGATGACAAGACGACCCAGGAATTGAAGCAAGCCGCCGGGCTTTTGGATTTGGTGTTCCAGGATCACATTATCATCGGCGGCGGAACCAGCTATTTCAGTTATGCCGAAAATGACAAATTATGATCGATATGGGGAGCGATGCGTGGCCAAAAAAAATTATGTAAAAGCGGATGAAATCCAAGTCAAAGGCAGCCAGATCTTCAGCCCGGTGCGACGAAAATGGCTGCCGCTCACCCCTGAAGAACGCGTTCGTCAGGAATACTTGCTCGTTTTGACCGAGGAATATGGTTACATCCTGGACCAGATCTCAGAGGAGATGGATGTCTCCGGTCGCGGCAGCGCCCAGGCACGGGCGGATTTTGTGATATGGCGCAGCCCCCAGGACAAAACCGCTCAAAAAGCCCCGTTTATCATTATAGAGTGCAAATCGGACAATGTGACCATTAAGGCCCAGGACTATTCTCAGGGAGAACACTATGCCCGTATGACCGATGCGCCTTTTTTCGTCACCCACAATTCCCGGGAAACCAAATACTGGCGTGTCAAGAAAGACCGGATGCCCGGCTACATAGAAGAAATCGAGAACATCCCCCATGTCGATGCCACGGACAAGGAAATCGAGGAGTTGTTCTCGAAATTGCGCGTGTTCAAAGAGAAAGAGTTTGCCGACTTGCTGCACCAATGCCACAACGTGATCCGCAACCGGGAAAAAAAAGACCCGGCCGCCGCCTTTGATGAAATCGCCAAGATCCTTTTCGTAAAAGTATATGTGGAACGTAAACTACTTACCCGCCGCAGTAAGGAAAACCTCTTTACCGTTGATGTGCTCAATCGGCAGATTGCCGAAAACCCGTTGGACACGTTATTCCAGGAAACCAAGAAATCCTATTCCGCGGATAAAATCTTCGACGATGATGAACGGATCAACCTGAAACCGGCCACGGGCGAAGAGATTGTTCGCAAACTTGAAAAATACAACCTTTCCGATACCAGCGAGGATATCAAAGGTGTGGCTTTTGAACGCTTTCTGGGGCGTACCTTTCGCGGAGAAATCGGTCAGTTTTTTACTCCTCGAACCATCGTGGAGTTCATGGTGCACATGATCGATCCCCAGGAGGGCGAGGTGGTCTGCGATCCGGCCAGCGGGTCCGGCGGATTTCTGATTCGGGTATTTGAGATCGTGCGTGAAAAAATCCTGGCCGATGCCGACCGACAGTATAACGATTTTCGGGCAAAGGTTGAAAAGGACAAGTCCCTTACAGACACCAAGCGGGCCAAATTGCTTCAGGAAAAATTTGATGAGATCCAGCAAACCATAGATCAATCCAACGAAGGCTCGCGCCTCTGGAATCTGGCCAACCGCTGCATTTTCGGCACGGATGCCAACGACCGCATGGCCCGTACCAGCAAAATGAACATGATCATGCACGGTGATGGTCATGGCGGGGTCCATCATCATGACGGCTTTCTAAACGTCAACGGCATCTTTGAAACCCGCTTCGATATTGTCCTCACCAATCCCCCTTTTGGCGCAAACGTGGAGCCCTCGGACAAGGTGCTTGAATCCGACATTGCAGTGAAGGATTCAGATGAGCGCCGCTATGTGCGTGAGTTCGGCGAGCCTTATAAAGAAGCCCAGGCGCGGGTAAAGTCCGCCATCAATAAACCCATTGCCAGTCTGTTCGACCTGCCAAAGAGTAATGAATCCAAGATAAAAACCGAAATCCTTTTTGTAGAACGATGCCTGGACTTGCTCAAACCCGGGGGACGCATGGGCATCGTTCTCCCCGAAGGGGTCTATAACAATCCTTCGCTGGCCTATGTACGGCAATTTGTCGAAGACCGAGCCTATCTTAAGGCCGTGGTCAGTCTGCCGCAAGAGACGTTCATCTCTTCCGGAGCCAGTGTAAAGGCATCTCTGCTGTTCTTGCAGAAATATTCAGATCAGCAAAAAGAGCGATTTGATAAGACCTATGTCGCTGCGATAGCGGAAATTGAAGCCAAATATGCTGACGAGATCGCTGCGGAAACCCAGCGACTTGAGGGCGCCATTGCAAACGCTAAGGAAAAAAAAGATGCCGAAAGCCGTAAATTGCTACAAAAGGAGCTTAAGGATTTCCTCAAGCAGATGGAGGGGAAGAAAGCCGCCGAATCTCGACAGCTATTAAAAGAGCGTTTTGATTATCCCATTTTTATGTATGAGGCAGATAAGGTCGGTATATCCGCCACCGGTGAGGAAGGGCAGAACGAGCTCTATCCAAATGCAAATCAACCGAAAAGGATCGAAAAGACCTGCCTGGAATGGTTCCGGGAGTTTTTGCTCGATCCCAAAGCTTTTGCCGGGGCTGGAGGATCTGAGTGATGGGAATGGCCACACCCCGCATAATAAGCTTTACTGACTTAGAACGTTGGGACGTAAAATATTTTTTAACGAAGATAAAATCAAAGTTCCCTTTGGTGTCTCTTGCCGAATTCGTCACTGAACATAACGAAAAAATACGTCCTTATGATTCACCACGAGAATCCTTTAAGATACTTGGGGTGAACAACACTAATGGAATTTTCCATGCTTATGACGCACAGGGAAAAGACATCAAACAACCCTACAAAAAGGTCAGTGCGGGTGACTTTGCCTACAACCCATACCGTATAAACGTCGGATCAATAGGTCGGGTACCACAGGAACATGATGGCGCATTCATAAGTCCGGCTTACGTCGTTTTTTCGGTTGATAAGGCCGTCGTTCTTCCCGAAGTTTTTTGGTTTATATTAAAGTCTGCATTTTTTAATCAAACCTTGCGCGCCGCAACTGCTGGCTCTGTAAGGATGAATTTGACTTATCCGCTTCTTGAAACCTTAAAGATACCGATCCCACCACTTTCAGTTCAGAAAAAGATAGTGACATATTGGGAATCGGCTGTCGCAGAAGCTATCCAATTGGAAGATAAGTCTAAAGCCACCATAGACGAATCCATGCGAATTTTCATTCAAGAACTTGGCCTTTCTATGCCTAAAAACCAGAAATCTGATAAATTAATTATTGGGCAATGGAAGGATTTTGATCGATGGAGTGTAAGCTACAATCAAGCCGCAAGCACAATTATGGACCTCACAAAAGGTAAATTCCCCATTGTCGAATTAGGGGCAATTCTTGATCTCGTTCAATATGGGACAAGCGAAAAAACAAATTCAAATGGGGAAGGGGTTTGTGTTATCCGTATGAATAACATTGTTGACGGTGATTTGGATATATCAAATTTGAAACATCTGAAAGTATCAAAAGTTATCGAAGAAAGTCTTAAGCTTATCAGCGGGGATATTCTTATCAACAGGACAAATAGCAAGGAGCTTGTGGGTAAATGTGCTGTTTTTGACAAGAAAGAGACCTACATTTTCGCCTCGTATCTTATTCGATTGCGAGTAGATCCCGAAAAAGCTGATCCACATTTTGTTGCTTTTGCAATTAACGGTCCAATCGGTCGCCTGCAGATTAATGCCCTTAGTAGGCAGATCATTGGTCAGGCGAACATAAATAGCACAGAAATCCAGTCACTTAAGTTACCACTTCCAAATCTCAATGTTCAGCAAAAACTGATAAAAAAAACAATGCAAGAACGCCTGAAAGCAGCGTCGCTAAGAGCTGCATCAAAAGAACTATTGGGAAAAGCAACGAGCGGGGTCGAGCAAATGCTCCTTGGTACACGGCCCGTGGAGGATATTTAAATGCCCACAGTCAGCCAAACCATCGAATTCGAGGGTTACTTCGCTGAAGGGGTATTGGGTATATTCAAAATCATTCGAGGTTTTGCCGATTTACGGGATTTGGCGGCGATTTCGGTTCCCTATGAGCTAAATGAAGGAGCCGAGGCGGGGCGGGTAGTCGGCCACCAGCGCCAATTGAACGAAAGGCATGCCCTGGACATCAAGAAATACCTTGAACAAAGCGACAACCGGCTCATCCCGGAAATCATTCTGTCCGTTCGTGGTGTTTTTAATAATGTGACCGAGCAAGAAAGAGTTATCGGTGTTGGAACCGGGGAGAGGGCGCTGATTGCCGTCAGTCGCCGATTTGCCGGCAAGCATCAACGGGTTCAACAGATCAGGATTCAGCGTAGCGATCTGGAGGCCGTCAAGGAACAAAAAATGGTTCGCCGTATCGACGGCAATCACCGGCTGGCAATGGCCGAAACCCTTGAGGAAGATCAAATCGTTCCCACCAAGTATTTAGCCCCCTTTTGTCTTATCTTGTTGGGGCCCTCTGATAATGATGCTGACGATTACGCCGAATCGTTGATCTTCCACACCATCAACAGCACCGCTCTAACGCTTGAATCGGAACACGGATTGCGGCTTTTGCTGGGGCAGGACCCGGCCCATGCCATGACACCGGACAATGAGTTCGCGTACAGCCCCGACTTGCACCTGACCCGCCTGCTTTGCAGGCATTTGAACAACTTGCCTGAACAGGTCCGGCAAAGGTTTGGTTTTCGTCCATTGACTTCGCTATGGGAAGCGGCACGAAATCTGGTTCAAATGGACCCGACCATGACAGAAAACCGCGCAGCTCTGACCACCTTTGCCGATGAGCTTTTTGCGGCCCTGGCCGACATATTGACCCGGTTAACATTCCAGCACCCCTCACTCTGCCAGACTTACGCTTTTCTGGAATTGGCCGCCCGCGTCTGGCGTGAGAGCACCGGGAATACCCACGACGAACGAGTGAATGCCGCCGTGGGTTTGTTGGATCGCATCGGCCTATGGCTTGGCGCAGAGGGAATTACCAGCCTGCTTGATCCGCTTTCTCCAGCCAAACAACTTCTGGAAACCTTCAAGGCCGCTCAACAGCGGGTACCCAAACGGGTATTTCTCGCGCGCTGGTATCCATCCCAAGAGGCAAAGCATAACGCCTTTAACAAGGCAAACTTGCGCCTCCAGCAACTCAAGGGAACACTGTCGGCCATAGAAAGGGATCATAAAATCAATCTTGAGTTGATCGACATGGGCACCGAAGAAGGCGGCGCGTTTCCGATCCATCACCGCATGTACGAAGCCATCGCATCGTCCGATATCATCATTTGCGACCTGACCGGTCAACGTCCCAATGTTTTTGTCGAGGCTGGTTTCGCCCTCAAGCATCACGAAAAAAACCGGCTCATCTTTCTTTTTGAACCGCAAAAACGGAATGAAGCGGTGCCGTTTGACCTCACGACATTTAAATATGTGCTTATTTCTCAGGCTGCTGAGATCCCGAATAAAGTAAAGTCTGAAATCATCGCGATCCTGCGAGGTGCTGGAGCGCCGATTTAATGAATACCTCCAACCTCCGAAAACTTGTCGCACATGGCGAAGACAGCCGCCTCCAATTCAAGGCGGATGTGCGCAATGTGGATGCGCTTGCAGCGGAGATGGCGGCGTTTGCCAACTGTGAGGGCGGTCGTATTCTGATCGGTATTGGGGATAATGGCGAGTTGGAAGGAATTTCCCGGTCCGAGGTCAGCCGGATAAACCAGTTGATCAGCAACGCGGCCAGCCAACATGTGCGCAGCCCCATTTCTCCGCAAACTGAAAACGTCTCTGTGGGCCGCGGAAAAGTGGTGATTGTGGTCACTATGCCCAAGGGGATCGACAAGCCCTATTTCGATAAAAACGGTGTGATTTGGCTGAAGGTGGGCGCGGACAAACGGCGGGTGAATTCCAAAGAAGAACTGCGCAGGCTTTTTCAGGTCTCCGGCCAGTTCCATGCCGACGAACTGCCCACCAAGGCCGGGGTGGAGGCTCTGGACAAGCTTAGGTTTCAAGACTTTCTGCGCGATGTCTACAAGCGCAAATTCCCGGAGGAGCCTTCGGAGTTGTTACGGTTGCTGCAGAACATGAATCTTGCAACTGATGAGGGCATGCTGAACCTGGCCGGGGTGCTGATGTTCGCCGAACGCCCGGAATGGATAAAACCCCAGTTCGTGGTCAAGGCCATCCGATATCCGGGCAACAAGATTCATGTCACCGACTATGTGGATACCGAAGATTTTGTCGGCCCACTCAAGAAAATTTTCGACGATGCCCTTGCGTTCGTCATGCGAAATCTCCACAAGATTCAGGCCGGCCGAGGTGTGAACGCCCCCGGATTGCCCGAAATTCCGGAAAGCGTTTTTGAGGAACTTTTAGTGAACGCCTTGGTACACCGTGACTATTTGGTAAGTGCATCGGTTCGCCTGTTTATTTTCGACAACCGCATCGAGATCGTCAGTCCCGGCCATCTGCCGGACAATCTGACGGTGGAAAAGATACTGGCCGGAAATTCGAACATCCGCAATCCAATTCTGGTTTCGTATGTGGCCAAGGGACTGCTGCCTTATCATGGTTTGGGTTCGGGCATACAACGGGCACTGGATGCCTGGCCGAAGATCGATTTTACTGATGATCGTGACGGCTGCCGTTTCACCGCTACGGTGCATCGAAAACCGGTTGGAGAACTTACACTGGTCGCGAAACCACCGAAAACGTCGGGGAAAACGTCGGGGAAAACGTCGGGGAAAATTCTGGATATATTAAAGCAAGAGGAAAATTTAACCATACCGGAACTGGCGCGTTTAATTGGCGTGACCGAGCGTTCCATCGAAAGAAATATCCGCAAATTGCAGGACCAGGGCCTACTTCGACGCATCGGTCCAGCCAAAGGTGGTTACTGGGAAGTGATCGAATGAGAAAAACACACTAATAGAGCCATGAGCGAATACCAATACTACGAGTTTCTGGCCATTGACCGGCCTCTGACAGCGGATGAAATGGAAGAGCTGCGGGCGCTTTCCATGCGGGCCACGATCACGCCGGTCAGCTTCACCAACGAATACAATTGGGGAGATTTCAAAGGCGACCCCCACAAGTTGATGCAGCGCTATTTCGACGCCCATGTCTATGTGGCCAACTGGATGACGGCCATTTTCATGGTGCGGCTGCCCATCGAGGCATTGACCCGAGAGACCGCCAAAGCTGCGGCCGTGCCTTACCTGTTGGATATCAAGGCCACCAAGACCCATTGGATGATTACCTGGAGCCTGGAGGAGTCGGAAAACTACGACCGCTTCGGCATGGAGGACGGCCGGGGCTGGATGGCGCGTCTGGCCCCGGTGCGGGAGGAACTGCTGCGCGGGGACTTGCGCAGTCTGTATGTCGGATGGTTGATGGCCGTGGCCGGGGAGATGATGGATGACGTAGAGACCGAGCCAGTATCCGTGAGCGGATTGGGAAACCTCACGGCAGCCCAACGGGCACTGGCCGAATTCCTCGAAGTGGACCCGGACCTGCTAGCGGGCGCCGGCATGGGCAGTCAGGTTGCACAAGAGGTGGTAATTTCGCAAGCGGAAATGGAGAGGTGGATAAAATCCCTGCCCCGGGATGAAGTCAATCCGATCCTGAAGCAATTGCTGAAGGGCCAAGGGTTGCAGGCCGAACGATCCCTCAGGAATCGTTTTGAGGCATGGCGGCACAGCCTTCAGACGGGCGATACCGACGCATCCCGGCGCACGGTGGGGGAATTGCGGCAGAACGCTGAAAAAGCCTGCCAGATCAGATTGGAGAAACAAAAACGGGACCGCGAGAAACAGGAGATCAAGCACCGCGAGAAACGAAGGGCGTATCTGGACAACCTGTCCAACGATTTTCCCAAAGCCTGGGCGTCGGTTCGAGAACCCATCGAGCGCGGATCGGGGCAGGGGTACGACGAAGCCTGCCGCATACTCGTTGACATCGCCGAAGCCCATGAACTGTTCGCGACCAAAAAGCAATTTCAACAAGAATTTACAAAGTTCATGGGCGGCCACCTGCGGCGTAAGTCGCTGATTCAACGGCTGGTGAAGGCCGGTATCTGGAAGGATCAATAAAAGATGGGCACGCGAAACCCCAAAGAGGGTAAGAGGCTCGAAGCCTTGGACAGACTTATTGAGGAAATCACCGTCGACGCATACGGCAATGATGAACAGCTCTGGGCTTTTCGGCAGGCCTTTGAGGATGACGTTGCGCTACCGGCCGACGGTTTCGTCATCGGGGAACCGGTTTCGGTGATCGCGGTGGACTACGACGGTAAAGAACGGCGCGGTCTGACGGCCAATTGCCGCCGGGAGGACGGGTCGGAATATGTAATTTCGCTCTCCGAGGTCGTGTTGCCGCAGGCATCGGCAATGGCGGGTTACATCGCCGCCTACCGCAGGTGGCTCAACCTCGATCCTTACCCTGTCGAAAACAAGAAAACTTCCCGACGCGGGCGGCAGCACAAGGCGGCAGATGATGACATCGACCTGAGCAAACCCGTTGATTTGGTCGCCCTATCTGTCACGGGGCGAGCCGCCCGGTGCCGTTTGTTGAAAAGCGACCGGATCATTACCCTGCGCGCAAGCCGCCTTTGGGAGGTGGTGCCTGGCGCCATCGTCACGGTCAAGCCAGGAAAACAGTGGCGTTACGGCGGTCATCCGTATCTCGCCGGCGAGGTTCAGTCGACTCGAATCGACGTGAAGGCCCTCGATCTCGTACCACTGGAGCTCGAAGAGATGGGCATGTGGGACCCCAAGGAAGAGTACTGGGGAGAAGAAGGCGAACCCATCGAGGAATGGGCCAAGCCGATCATCGCCCACGGCCCCCGCCCCATGTTCGAGATGGAGCAGGTACTGCCCGGCGAGGACCCTGATGATCCTTTCAATGACCCCATCACAAGGTCCAATGATCTCAAAGATGCCGGCGAGCGGGATGAGGCGGAAAAGATCTTGATGCAGCTGTGCCAGGCGGACCTGCGCTGCCTCGATGCCCATTCGCATCTGGGCAATTTCGTCTTTGACCACCATCCCCAGGATGCCGTCCACCATTACGAAGTCGGTTTGCGTATCGGCGAGCTGTCTTTGGGTGACGGTTTTTCCGGCGTGCTGGCGTGGGGCCTTATCGACAACCGTCCATTTCTGCGCTGCATGCACGGCTATGGATTGTGTCTCTGGCGTCTTGGACGCTTTGACGCGGCGGCGCACATATTTGAGAAGATGCTCTGGCTGAACCCGTCGGACAACCTAGGTGTGCGGTTTCTCATGGATCGGGTGAAACGAAAGACTGCTTGGGAGGATCGTGAAAACGAATAAGGGGAAACGGCTATGAAGAGATTTGCATACGGGAAGTCATGACCATGACAGAGCCAAGTCCGCGTTTCTGGGACATCTTTTTTGAGGTCTTCGAGGCCCTGCCGCGGCAGGGGCCGGGCAACCGCGCCGGCGCCGAGAGGGCTCTCGGCCTTTGCCGGGATCTTCCGGAATCGCCGGACATCCTCGACCTGGGCTGCGGAGTCGGCGCGCAGACGCTGCATCTTGCCGAGCTCACTTCAGGATCCATTGTCGCCGTTGACAACCATGCTCCGAGCATCGAGCGACTCCGCGAGACGGTCAGAGCGCGGGGACTTGCCGGAAGGATTCGGCCCGTGGTCGGCGACATGGCCGAATCCGGGCTTCCGCCGGAAAGTTTTGATCTCGTTTGGTCCGAAGGGGCGCTTTACAACATCGGCATCGAAAACGCCTTGCGGCTCTGTCGCGGCCTTCTGCGCCCCGGCGGATATCTTGCCTTCACCGATGCCGTCTGGCGGAAGGAGAATCCTCCGGCCGAGGTCAAGGCGGGCTTCGATTTGGATTATCCGGCGATGGGCCGGGCGGAGGATATTGAGGCGGCCATCGGAAGGAACGGGTTTTCGCTTCTCGGACGCTTCACCCTGCCGGACGAGGCCTGGTGGGACGATTTCTACACACCGATGGAAATCCGCATCGAAGAACTGCGCGTCAAATATGCCGGCGACGACGAAGCCCTTGGCGTTCTTGACCGGCTTGCACAAGAGCCCGAGATGCACCGGACGTCTTCCGACTTCTACGCCTATGAGTTTTTCGTAGCCTGTTTCGGGGTGTGATCCGAAAGGCCCGGGAAATGCTTATTCGTCCCGGCCGCATAACGGCGGCCGATCAAACGATGTTGAAAAAGACGTGACTCTGAGCGTCGGAAAACGATGATGGAGAACCCTATCCTCCAGAGAAGTGAAACGGCCCGCGCGGCTCGGGACGGTCAAACAGGCGCAGCCGTCCTCCGCAGCCTTCTGTCCTTCGGAGCGACGGTCGGCGCCGCCGTGTATTTCGGCTGGACGGCCAAGGATCTCCTGTGGGCGCTCTGGATATCCAGCCTGACGGTCGGTTATCTGACGATCCTTTTTGTGATCGTCGGCGGGTTGGTCTCCGGACGTGTCTTTTGGATGAAAGCCGACCGGCCCGGACCGACGGAACGATTCGCCCCCGTCGTCATGGCCCTGTTTTTCCTGATTCCGGTCCTGGCTTTTTTCGGTCTTTCTCTCATCACGCTTGTCTATGCTCTGGTCACGGCCATCGCCGCTGCAGCGGCGCTTCTTGCTCCGGGTGACCACAAAGACGGAGCCGGCCCTGTCCGAATCCTGCGCAATGTGCTCGTCAATCTCCCGTCCGGATTCTTCATGCTTGCTTTTTTCACCGTTCACTTCGGCGGATTCCATTTCGTCCACAGCCTTTTCCTCAACGGTTTTTTCCCTCTGGTCGAGGATGCGGGGTTCGGCCGGGATTTCGAAGAAATCTTCGTCAATTTCGGCCGTTTCGTCCGCATTTCGGCGGCGGCGTATTGGCCTGTCATTCTGTCCACAGCGCTGTCCCAGACCGGAAATATTCCTGCCGCGGCGAAAAGAGCCGGCGACAACGTGATGTTCATTCCCTACAAGAACGTCATCCGGATGCATCTCATGATCTTCATCATCGCCTTCATGAGTATCGGCGGCCTTCATGCCTGCGTCCTCTACGCGGCCCTGTTCATTTATTTCTTTCCGCTCGAGAATATTTTCAGGAAAAATGCCGGGTTAACTTAGCATAAAAGCCTGGTCAATAAACGATTAACCGATTCAGGGGGGGGGGAGCACCAGGGAGATCACCCCGATGTTCATCGCATATGGTGATTGACGGATTTATCCGGTTTTGTAAAAATGGCAAACGGGAACCATAGGGAACCATGTCATATCACGGTAGGCGCATTCGTCTTTGGAGTGTCGATATGCTCCGGAGGGCCCGATGATGGTGCCCAAGTACAAAGTGGCCCTGGCCATCATCGACAATGAGCTGAACCTGATGTGCATCAAAACGGTTTTTCAATTCGAAAAAATTCAGCTTCTGGAAGCCCGGGATTTCGAAAGCGGACTCAAGATTCTCCGTCTCCATAAACCGGATATCGTGCTGATCGATCGGGATCTCAAGACGATGGATATTTGCGCCGCGGTTCAGACGATCCGGAAAGAGCCGGCGTTCGAAAAGATCCCGATCCTGGCCTATGCGGCCAAAGCGGACTTGCCGGACTCCGAACGGGTTTTAAAATCCGGAATCAACGGCATCATCTCCAAGCCGATTCTCTCCCGGTCGTTCCTGGAAGAGGTCAAGAAATTCATCAAGCCCAATGGATATCATGAGCCTCCGCCCCCCGCTCGTGTTTTTCAAACGGCGGCCGAAGTGAACGCCTCGATTTTCGACGCCTTGACGGGTCTTTTCAACAGCGGATACATAAAGAAAACCATGGATCTCGAAATGAAACGGGCCTCCCGGCACGGCTATTCCATCAGCCTGATGAAGATCGATGTGGACAGATTCAAGGCCGTCAACGCCAAATTCGGGCCCTGGATGGGCGACTTGGTTCTTCGTGAAATCGCCGAGATCATCCGGATCAGCATTCGGGAAATCGATGTGGCCGCGCGCATGAACAACGACGAGTTCCTCATTGTGCTTCCCTATGCCGACAGGCTGGGCGCCGTTCATGTAGCCAAGAGGATTTTCCAAACGCTTCGAAAACACACCTATTCGCCCGGCATCGCCCTGCTGATCGACGATATCAGCATCTGCATGGGAATCGCCACATGCCCCCAGGACGCAACCTCTCTTGAAGACACCCTGAAGATGGCCGAAAGCCGTCTTCAGAAAGCCCGGGAATCGGGTCTGAATCGGATTTGCGTCCAGGAAACCGTCGCGGGGGCATAAAACACCCGAGCCGCCGGCGTCTTGACAACTATTCTCCCGTCATTTATGGTTCCCGGGAAGGAGTCGGATCATGATGATTTCCAGGAAAAATTTCTCCCTGCCGGTTTTATTTCTGGCCGTTGCCCTGGCCTTACCGGCTGCCGGGGCCCCGTCGATCCAGGACGTTTCACGTTTTGAACGTGAGAGCTTGGTCTTTCCCGGAGCCGAATGGTCGCGCGTCGAGGATCCGGAATCCGCGGGCTTTTCCGGGGTCAAACTGGCCGCCCTTCGAGGCTGGCTTCAGGCCATGGACACATCGGCCATGGCCGTGATCGTCGGCGGACGCCTGATTTTCGAATACGGAGACCTGTCCCGTCTCAGCTATTTGGCCTCTGTGCGAAAAAGCGTCCTGGCCGTCCTTTACGGGAATTATGTCGAAACCGGCGTTATTCCCCTGAACCGCACGCTCAAGGATATCGGGTTCAACGATGTCGAAGGGCTGTTCGCGTCGGAGCTTGAAGCCACGATCGGGCACCTCATCACGGCCCGGTCGGGGGTCTATCATCCCGCTTCGAATCCGGGAGACGATACCTATGCCGCCCCTCCAAGAGGATCACAGAGACCGGGAGGTTACTACCTCTACAACAACTGGGATTTCAACGCCGCCGGGGCGGTTTTCGAAATGTTGACCGGGAAGGATATTTATGCCGCCCTGGCCGAAGATCTGGCCGAACCGATCGGGATGCAGGATTACGATCCGGCCCGGCAGAGCAAATCCGGAGACGTGAAGCGTTCGAAACACCAGGCCTACCACATCCGGCTTTCGACACGGGACATGGCCCGTTTGGGTCTCTTGATGCTCCGCCGCGGCGAGTGGGACGGCCGGCAGGTTGTATCCAGAGAATGGGTCGCGCGGATCACGAGCCTGGTCACGCCTCTTCACGAAATGAATCCGCCGATGAGACGATCTCTCGGCGGGGGCAACCGCTGGGCTTATGGATACATGTGGTGGATTTGGGATGCCCCCAACTCCGACGGCCCTTTCGAGGGGGCCTACACGGGAATGGGCGCTTACGGCCAGTACATCACGGTGCTTCCGAAATTCGACATGGTCGTCGTTCACAAGACCGATCCCGGAGAGCCTTCGCCGTCGGGCGACGGGAAAAGGCCGCGATCCGTCAGTTTCCGCGAATATGACGCCGTCCTCCGCATGTTGATCGCCGCCGTGCTTCCGCGCTGACCGAATTGATTTCGCAAAATGGATATGATTTTCGCCCGAAAAGATCATGAAGGAGAGAATCATGCCGGATAAAACATGGCATTTTGCAGACGGGACCGGTGTTGTTGCAGTCGCCGGACTCCTGTTTTTCGTGGCGGCCCTTGTTTGTTTCGGAAAAGAGGAGGTCCGCCGGCGGCCTCGGGATCTGGGCTTTCCGACCGGGGTTATGACCCCCGGGCCGCTTAATGCCATCACCGATGTGTCGGGTGTCCGTGTCGGCCATGTCACAATAATGCGCGGCGATGATGTCCGCACGGGCGTCACGGCGGTATTGCCCCATGGAGGAAATCTCTTTCAGGACAAGGTGGCCGCGGCCATCGAGGTCTTCAACGGTTTCGGCAAGTTGGCCGGTTTCACCCAGGTGCGGGAACTCGGGAACATCGAAAGCCCCGTCATTTTGACCAATACCCTGAGTGTCGGGGCGGCCATGGAGGGCGCCGTGCGCCACGCCCTGGAACAATCGGGGAACGAAGATGTCCGTTCGGTCAACATCGTAGTCGGAGAGACGAACGACGGTTCCCTGAACGATATCCGGGGGCTTCATGTCCGTCCCTCCGATGTGCAGGCGGCGATCGAGACGGCCCGGGAAGGGCCGGTTGCCGAGGGCGCCGTTGGAGCGGGAACCGGAACCCGGGCCCTGGGTTTCAAGGGCGGAATCGGCACATCCTCGCGTCTGACCGAAGAATGGTCGGGCCGCCGCTATACCGTCGGCGTTCTCGTGCAGAGCAATTTCGGGAGCGAACTCGTCATGCAGGGCGTGCCCGTGGGCCGCATCCTCAGGGACGGCGGCGGTCATCCGGCTCCCGTTCCGGGTTTGAGCCCCAATGAAGACGACGGCGAAGCCGGTCGCGGCGGATCCTGCATGATCGTCATCGCCACGGACGCCCCCCTTTCGGAACGTAATCTGGAGAGACTGGCCCGGCGTGCCTTTATCGGAATGGGGCGAACGACAACCGTGATGAGCAACGGATCGGGGGACTATGCCGTCGCCTTCAGCACGTCCCGCATCATCCCGCATCGCCCGGATTCGCCGTTTATCAAAACGCCGGATCTTGTCGCCAACGACATGATGACCGTCCTGTTCCGGGCCGCGGAGGAGGCCGTCGAAGAGGCGATTTACAATTCGCTGTTCATGGCCGAAACCATGACCGGCCGCGACGGGAACCGGGCCGAGGCGCTTCCGATCGGCAAGGTTTTGGAAATTCTGAAGGCTTTCCGCTTCAGAACATCCACTTGAGAACGAGACCGGCATGGATGCCGGTCAGTTCCCATTTGAAAGGCCTGGACTGACCCTGCCGGTCGATGAAAGTCATCGTATCACCCGTGCCTTCGGCGAAGGTGACGGCCTCCCGTTCCCTGATTTTGTAGGAATTGACGGTGCCGAAAGGGATGCGGACTTCCGCCGACAGGATTGCCGTATCCGCCACCGGAAAATCGATGCCCAGGGTGATATGCGGCGCGAAAGCGCCACCGGCGCCCTTGGTGAGTTCGCGATAGGGGATGCCGATAATCGCACCCTCGAATTTCAGGTCGCTCTCGACCGACAAACGGCTGAGATAATAGCCTGCGCCGGCGCCGATGTAGGCGTCGACTCCGATTACCGTGAAAGTTTTCTTGACGCCGGCCGTCAGAGGCAGGGCGGAAACTCGGGAGGCGATGAGAAATTCGGCACTGACCGGAGTTCCGTCCACGATGCTGTAGGCCTTGACGGAACCCGTGCGCTTGAATCGGACATATTCCGCTCCGATGACGAGCGACATCCGGTTGCCGAATCGATATTCGAATTCGCCCCCGAAGGTCGTGTTGTCGGTGATCGGCAACAGGTTGTCTTGAGAAACGGCGTAGTTCAGGGCTGTGAACGTCCGTCCCAGAATCGTCATGTCCGCGTTTCGCGCCTTCATCCATTCCTGATTGAGAGTCGTCGAACTCGGCCCGAAAAATCCCAGGCGGATGCCGAGGGAATAGGGAGTCCGGTCATCCGCGTGAACGGCCGGAGCGAGAATAAGAGTCGTGAGCAACAAAGCCGCGGCGATTTTGGTCGTCATAGGCGCCTCCGGGAGTATTTACGCATCTTGCGGGATCTTCGTCAAGTGGAAAAACAGACAGGTTAAAAAATATTGATCGCCTCTTAATCAATTCTTAACCCGGGCCGCATATTCTTGGCACGAACCATCGCCGCCTCCCCCGAAGAATACGCTCGGGAACAAGGCGCCGCCTGAGGGCGGGCGATGAAATAACAAAAGGAGACAGAAACATGCGTATCGGAAAAGTATTGGGTGTCGGACTTGTCATTGTGGCCCTTATCGCCGGCGCCGCCGTCACGTCCGTCACGGCTGCCCAGAGATCCAAGATGATCCAGATCAAAGGTTCGGACACCATGGTCAACCTGGTCCAGATCATGGCCGAGGAATTCATGGCCAAGAACCCCAACATCCCGATCGCCGTTCTCGGCGGAGGTTCGGGCACGGGGATCGTCGGCCTGATCAATAAGACCTGCGATGTGGCCAACCATTCCCGCGAAATCAAAAAGAGCGAATATGAACAGATGGCGGCGCAGAATATCACACCCCGCGAATTCATCATCGCGGTTGACGGCCTGAGCGTCATCGTCAACTCGAAAAATCCCGTGAAGACCCTGACCATGGCCGACGTCGGCGCCATCTATCGCGGCGACATCAAGAACTGGAAAGATGTCGGCGGACCGGATAAAGCCATCTCCCTCTACGGCCGCCAGTCCAACTCCGGGACCTATGTCTTCATGCAGGAATTCGTTCTCGGCAACAAGAACTACTCCTCGGAAATGAAGGAGATGAACGGCAACGCCCAGATCATCGAAGGCGTCATCAAGGATGAGGCCGGAATCGGTTATGTCGGCGTCGGCTATCTCTTCGACGCCTCCGGCAAAGTCCGAAGCGACCTGAAAATCGTCGAAATCAACAAGGAAAAGGGCGCGCCCGCCTTCTCGCCCCTGGACAAGAAGGCCGTCGACAGCGGCGATTACCCGATCGCCCGCCCCCTCTATCAGTCGACCGCCGGAAAACCCTCGCCCGATGTGGCCAAGTTCCTCCAGTTCGTGACCGGCCCCGAAGGCCAGAAGATCGTCGAGAAGGAAGGCTTCTTCACGATCGGATCGGGCCATAAAGCCCAGAACGACAAGAACCTCAAGTAAGATCCATTGAATCCGAGAATCCTCAGAAATCTCCGGGAATCGGCGATCAGGGCTTTCTTTTTCGCAAACGGCGTTCTGGCCGTCATCGCCCTTCTGGGTATCTTCGGCATCCTCCTCTACACGGCCGTGCCGGCATTCCGCGAGATTCCGATCGACGAGTTTCTGTTCAAGAAAAACTGGGATCCGACTTCTCCCGAGAAGGTGGAATACGGCATCCTTTCCCAGATCGTCAGCACGCTCCTTGTCACCTTCGGCGCCCTGCTCCTGGCCGTTCCCATCGGGGTCGGCGTGGCCGCCTACCTCTCCGACGTGGCCCATTGGCGCGTCCGGGAAATCATCAAACCCATTGTCGAAATCCTGGCCGGGATCCCGTCCGTCGTCGTTGGATTTCTCGGCATCGTATTGTTCAGCCCGGTTCTCGCGTCGCTTTTCGGGACAAGCCACGGCTTGAACGCCCTGAACGGCAGCGTGCTTCTGGCCATCATGGCCTTGCCGACCATCATCAGCATCTCGGAAGATTCGCTGAACGCCGTCCCCGCCGCTTACAGTGAAGCCTCCCTGGCCCTGGGGGCGACGCGGTGGCAGACGCTTCTGCGGGTCAAAATCCCGGCCGCCCTTTCGGGGATTATGGCCGCCTGTATGCTGGGCATGGGGCGGGCCATCGGCGAGACCATGACCGTTCTCATGGCCACAGGAAACGCCCGGGCGTTTCCGACGGGCCTTCTCCAGTCCGTCCGAACCATGACGGCCAATATCGCCATTGAACTCGGCGAGGTTCCCTATTTCACCACGCATTATTATTCTCTTTTTGCCGTCGGACTGGTTCTGTTTATCATGACCTTTGCCGTCAATCTTGCGGCCGACGTCATTCTCAACAAGTATCAGGAGCGCGAGCAATGACGATCTTCCGTAAGATTGCCCAATTCGCCGGGTTCATGCTCCTTCGGATCTGCCTTTATATGGTTCTGGCCATCTTGTTTGTCTTTCTCTACGACATCGTCAGCAAAGGCGGAAGCGTCATCAGCTGGGAGTTCCTGTCCCAGGCGCCCCGCCGCGGCATGACGGAAGGCGGAATTTTCCCGGCCATCATGGGGACGTTTTTCGTGACCGTCATGACAGCTGTTCTGGCCATTCCTCTCGGCATGTTTGCCGCCATATATCTGAACGAATACGCCAGCCAGACGCGTTTGACGCGGCTCATCCGGCTGTCCATCCGAAATCTTTCGGGCGTTCCGTCGATTGTCTACGGTCTCTTCGGCGTGATCCTGTTCGTCAACATGCTCCGGTTCGGAACCTCGATTCTTTCGGCCGGATTGACATTGGGACTCATGACCCTGCCGTGGACGATCACGGCCAGCGAGGAAGCTCTGAAAACGATTCCGAATTCCTACCGGGAGGGCGCGCTGGCCCTGGGTGCGACGAAGTGGCAGGCCATTCGGACCAATGTGCTGCCCTATGCCGTCCCCGGCATGTTGACGGGAACCGTGCTCGGGTTGGCCCGGGCGGCGGGGGAGACGGCCCCGATCCTGTTTACGGGCGCGGCCTTTTTCCTTCCCATCCTGCCGCGTTCCCTGAGCGACCAATTTATGGCCCTGCCGTACCACCTCTATATCATGTCCACCCAGCATCATGCCATCCAACAGGTCCGGCCCATTGCCTATGGAACGGCACTCGTTCTGATCGCTCTTGTGTGGGGTCTGAACATGACGGCGATCATTATCCGCTACAGGTTGAGAAGAAAATGGAGACGTTGATGGACACATCCGCCAAGATCGAAACCCAGGATCTCAATTTCTATTACGGATCGAACCGGGCGCTGAAGAGCGTCAGTGTCGTCTGCCCCGAAAACCGGGTCACGGCCATCATCGGTCCCTCGGGATGCGGAAAATCGACATTCATCCGCACCTTGAACCGTATGAACGACGTCATCGCCGCAACACGGGTCGAGGGGCGCATCCTTCTCGACGGTGAGGACATCCGGTCACCGAAAACCGATGTCGTCGAACTTCGCCGGCGGGTGGGTATGGTCTTTCAGAAGCCGAACCCTTTTCCCAAGTCCATTTATGACAACATCGCTTACGGACTCCGCATCAACGGTTTTCGGGATAAGAAAAAGCTCGAGGAAATCGTTGTCCGAAGCCTTCACCATGCCGCCCTGTGGGAAGAAGTCAAGGATCGTCTGTCCGAAAGCGCCTTCTGCCTTTCCGGAGGTCAGCAGCAGCGGCTGTGCATCGCCCGGTCGCTGGCCGTCGAGCCCGAGGTCATTCTTTTCGACGAGCCGTGCTCGGCCATCGACCCCATCGCCACGGCCAAGATCGAGGACTTGATTCACGAGCTCAAGAAAAGCTACACTGTCGTCATCGTCACGCACAACATGCAGCAAGCGGCGCGCGTATCCGATTTCACGGCGTTCATGATGCTCGGGGAGCTCGTCGAGTTCGACAGGACGGACAAGGTTTTCACCAATCCGTCCAACAAGATGACCGAGGATTACATCACCGGCCGCTTCGGTTGATCCGGACCTGACGAAACCGGCGCACCTTTCGGGTCGCCGGAACGTGATTCGAGAGGAGACGACAATGCAGAGACCGTTCGACGACGAACTCAAATCGCTCAAGGAATCCCTTCTGGAAATGGCCGCCCACGCTGAGGAGGCCATTGCTCTGGCCATCACCGGTTTGAAAGAAAGAGACGAGGACAAACTTCGCCGGGTTTTTCCGAAAGAAGAGGCCATCAACCGCCTGGAAATCCTGATCGACGAGGAATGCATGAGGCTTCTGGCCATCCGCCAGCCGATGGCCGCGGATCTGCGTTTCGTCACCTCGGGCATGAAGATCATCACGGATCTTGAACGCATCGGCGATCTGGCGGTCAACATTGTCGAGTGCACCCTCGATCTTTTGAAATATCCCCAGCTCAAGCCTCTGATCGACATCCCCCGGATGTCGCTTGTCGCCCAGGACATGGTCCGAAATTCCATCAACGCCTTTATCCACAGGGATGAGGCCCTGGCCCGTGCGGTCTGCGAGCGCGACGACGAGGTCGATCAGCTCAACGACCAGATATTCCGCGAACTCCTGACCTACATGATGGCCGATTCCTCCACCATCACCCGGGCCGTGGGGCTCATTTTGATCGGGCGCCATCTCGAACGCATCGCCGACCACGCCACCAATATCGCCGAAGACGTCATCTATATGGTGAGAGGAGAGACGATCAAGCATCACATCGAGAAACACGGGCTGCCCGGCGAGGACAAACCCAGGAGATGAAAAAACTGATCGCCGTCGTCGACGATGAAGAGGATCTCCGGGAACTTCTGTCCCTTCATCTCGGCCGGGCCGGATTCGATGTTGAGAAATTTGCCGACGCCTCAGGATTTTTCGCTTTTCTGGAAACACGCCGTCCGGACCTTGTGGTTCTGGATCTCATGCTCCCGGACGCCGACGGCATGGAAATCTGCAAAATCCTGAAAAGAAACGCGGAGACCGCCCGCATCCCGATCGTCATGCTCACGGCCCGAGGGGAAGAGATCGACAAGGTGCTCGGTCTGGAACTCGGCGCCGACGACTATGTCACCAAACCTTTTTCCATCAAAGAGTTCACGGCCCGCATCCATGCCGTCCTCAGGCGGGCGACTCTGGCCGAGGAAACGCGGACGATCTCCGTGGGCCGGATTCTGTCCATGGACCTGGAAAAATACGAGGTCAAGGTGGAAGGCCGTCCGGTCGACCTGACATCGACGGAATTCAAAATCCTTCAACTTCTGGCTTCACGGAAGGGACGTGTTTTCACCCGGGAGCAAATTCTGGATTTCCTGTGGGGTGACGAAAAGGCGGTTGTTGACCGGACGGTGGACGTCCACATCCGGAATCTCCGTGAAAAACTCGGACCGGTCGCCGCGCTCATCCGGAATATCCGCGGCGTAGGCTATAAGGTCGATGAATGAAAAAAACGCTGTTCTGGAAAATCTTCGGCGGTTACCTGGCCATCGTCGCCGTCTTCGCGGCGGCCGTTCTGGCCGTCTCCTTTCCCAGGATCCGGAATATTTATATTCAGGATCAGGTGCGACATCTGGAAAGTCTGGCCGGCCTCCTCGAAGAGCGTGTCCTGAAGATGCTGGACGGTGAAGAACTGGGAGGCATCGATCGTTTCGCCAAGACCGCGGGGCGGTCGGCGGATGCACGGATTACGGTCATCGATCCCGAAGGACGGGTTCTGGCCGATTCCGAAAGAGATCCGCAAACCATGGAAAACCACGCCTACCGGCCCGAAGTCCTGGCGGCCCTTCAGGGGCAAAAAGACTGGAATCTGCGTTTCAGCTCAACCGTCGGCGAACGGATGCTCTATATGGGTTTTCCTCTCGTTCACGCCGACGGGCGCGCGGCCGGCGTTTTGAGGCTTTCGGTTTTCGTCCGGGAACTCCAAGACATCATCTCCCATCTCCAGGGCAATATGCTGCGGGCCGTCGGCATCGTGGCCGGGGTCGTTCTCCTGGCCGCCCTCCTTTTCAGTCGCGGTGTGACCCGGCCGATCGGCGAATTCCTGACCGCTTCGGAACGGGTGGCCGGCGGGGATTTCGATGTCAAGCTGTCCATCCGCCGGAAAGGGGAGTTCCGGGCCTTCGCCGAGAGCTTCAACGCCATGACAAACGATCTCAAGGACATGTTTTCCCAGTTGGAATTTCAGAAGCAGGAACTGGACAGCGTTCTCACCTCCATCCGAGAGGGTCTCATCGTCATCGACAAGTCCGACCGGATCGGGCTGTCCAACCCGGCTTTCCGCCGCATGCCCGGAATTCCGCCCCCCGGCGGCCGGTTTTTCTGGGAAGTCGTCCGCAACACAGCCTTCGTCGATCTGATCCGCAGAGTTCGGGAGGCTCGGAGAGCGCTCTCCGAGGAGATCGATATCGGAGGAGGGTGGTATCTCTGCAATGCGTCGTGGCTGGACGCCCGGGAAAAAGTTGTGGCGACATTCCATGATATGACACAAGCCCGGAAAGTCGAGAGAATCAAACGGGAATTTGTGGTCAATGTCTCTCATGAGTTGAGAACGCCTCTCACCACGATCAAGGGTTTTGTCGAGACGCTGGAGGTCCGGGCCTCGGAGGAAGATCGAAAATATATCGCGATCGTCCAGAGAAACACCGACCGGCTGATCCGCATCGTCGAAGATCTTCTGAACCTTTCCGAACTGGAGGAAAAAGGCCTGCCGAAAGACATCGGAGAGATTGATGTTTCCGCCGTCGCGGAACATGTTCTGAAAATCTTCGAGCCCAAGGCTCGGGATAAAGGGCTGGCGATCGAACTGCGATCTTCTTCGGGATTGCCCCTTATCAGGGGGGATGTCTTTCAACTTGAACAGATGTTCGTCAACATCGTCGACAATGCCGTCAAATATACGGAGAAGGGGAGTGTCAACATCAGCCTGGACGTCGTTGAAGGCTCCGTCATCGTCGAGGTCGCCGACACGGGGATCGGGATTCCCGCCGGCCAGAGGGACCGTGTTTTTGAGCGGTTCTACGTCGTCGACACATCGCGATCGAAAAAGCTCGGTGGAACGGGCCTGGGCCTTTCCATCGTCAAACACATCGTCCTGGCCCACGACGGCACCATCGATATTCGAAGCGAGGAAGGGCGGGGGACGACCGTCCGCGTGACTTTGCCCGTCGGCGCATCGCCGAGGTCTTGAAGGCGATCGTGCCCGGCACGGTTTTGCCAAGACACAAGTGACATGGTAAAATTCCGGCGATCTTTCCCAAGGAGAACCTGATGCCATTCATTGAAGACGGACCCATTCGGATTGAGATCAATGCCGAGGGATTCATGGCCGATCCCGAAAACTGGAACGAAGACGCCGCCCGCCTCCTGGCCAAAGCGGAAGAGGGGCTCGAGGCCATGACCGAAGAGCACTGGGCCGTCGTGCACTTCATTCGGACATACTATTTGGAAAAAGGGTTGGCGCCCATGGTTCGCAAAGTCTGCCAGGCCACGGGATTTCCGCTTCGCCGCATTTATGAGCTCTTTCCGTCGGGACCCGCCAAAGGGGCCTGCAAGGTGGCGGGGTTGCCCAAGCCCGACGGCTGCGTTTAACAGAGTACAGCTTCACCCTACGCGCCTTGCATCTGCAGCCGACTCAACCTGTGAATAACCGGGTTCTGATGATCTATTTTTTTCTTTTTTTGGCGGCCAGGTCGGCGATGTCGCGGACGGCTTCGATCGCCGTTCGGATGTGATCGTCGGTGTTGAAGGGCCCGATGCCGAATCGGACGGCGCCGTGGATTTCGGCCGTTCCGATGCCTTCGTGGACGAGAGGCGCGCAATGGAGCCCGGTACGGCAGGCGATATTGTAATCGACGTCCAGCATTGTTCCGACGTCGGAGGCGAGCATGTCCTCGATGTTGAAAACCATGACGCTGATATGATCGTCCAGATCGTCCTGGCAATAGAGCGTCACCCCCTCAATGTCCCGAAGCCCGTCACGCAGCCGTGTCATCAGTTCCATTTCGCGGTGATGAAGGTTTTCCATGCCGCGGGCCAGGATCCATTTGATGCCGGCGTTCAGTCCGGCGATGCCGAGGACGTTGGGGGTGCCGTATTCCAGACGATAGGGATATTCGTCAAGATGAGTTTTTTGGGCCGAACGGACACCCGTGCCGCCGGCCCGCGTGTGGCGGATGTCGATCCCCTCACGGACGCAGAGGCCGCCGATGCCGGTCGGCCCCAGGAGGGATTTATGGCCGGTGAAGGCCACGACGTCGAGACACTGCGCCTCCATATCGACGGGGATTTTACCGGCCGACTGGGAGGCGTCGACGACAAATACGATGCCGCGCTCGCGGCAGCGGCGGCCGATTTCCGCAAGAGGCTGGACGGTGCCGATAACGTTGGAGGCATGGTTGACGGCGACGACCCGGGTATTGGGCCTGAACCGGCGGGCGATATCGTCGGGATCCACGAAACCCCGGCTGTCGAACGGAACATGGTCCACCTGGACGCCAGCCAGAGACAGATGATGCAGGGGACGGAGAACGGAGTTGTGTTCGAGGGTCGTTGTCACGGCATGATCGCCCGAGCCGAGAAGTCCGAAAAAGATGAGGTTCAGAGCATCGGTCGAATTGTAGGAAAAACAGAGCCGATTCGGATCCGTCCCCTTGAAAAAATCCGAAAGGAGACGCCGCGTGGCTTCGACGAGTTCCCCGGTTTCCATGCAGAGATCATAGCCGGATCGGCCCGGATTGACGCCGTATTTTCTGAAGAATCCGTCCATGAAAACGTAGACATCGTCCGGTTTCGGATAGGATGTGGCGCCGTTGTCCAGAAAAATGAGGTCGCTCGTGTTCATCTCCGCCTCCATGGGTTACGCATGATCATGGCCGAGCCAGAGGACTCATCTTAATGAATC
Organism: Acidobacteriota bacterium; assembly: GCA_033549365.1. NCBI lineage: Bacteria > Pseudomonadati > Acidobacteriota > Acidobacteriota bacterium. Next base: position 129,232 of record JAWSUF010000006.1, on the reverse strand, counting down.
CCGGCCGGCAAAGCAAATAAAAAAAAATATGCTAAAATGTGCTTTCTGATAAGATGAAATACTACATATCAATGGGCAGCAACCTCGGCCGGAAGAGGCAAAACCTGACGGCAGCCTCTCGAATGTTGTCGGAACACGGCATCAAGATCCTCCGGGCCTCCTCGATTTATAGAACCGAACCGGTCGACTTTCGGGATCAACCCTGGTTTTTCAATCAGGTTCTCGAGGTTGACGCCCCGTTCGCACCCCTGGAATTTCTGAATCGGATTCAGGCCGTTGAAAAAGCCATGAAACGGGTCCCTCGTAAAGATCGCGGCCCCCGGATTATTGATATCGACATTCTTCTTGCGGGACAAACGATCATCAAGACCCCCGGACTTGTCATTCCCCATCCCCGGATGGACCGTCGGAATTTCGTTCTCGTGCCGTTGGCCGAGATCGCCCCCCATGCGGTCCATCCGTTGACCCGCAAGAAAATCCGAACGCTCATGAGGTTTTCACCGGACAGGGCGGTGGTGCGCAAAGCAGGAGATGCAAAATGAAAAGACTCTTCGCCGGTTTCACGATTCTGGTTTTCGGATTTGCGGCCGCTCCGCCGGGTTTTGCCGAAACCGTTGAAATCCGGGGTGTGGTCGTGACACCCGGCGGGATTCCCATTGAAGGAGCTCTGGTTTTGCATCGTCCCACCGGAACGAACACGGCCACTGATATTCTGGGCGCCTTCGCGATGGCGGTTCCCCATCGGGACAGAATCCGCCTGGAGCTCATCCATCCCGATTTCTATGAACGTGAATTCGTCATCTCGGGAAAGTTGAGCGATCCTGTGGAGATCGTGCTTTCACCCCTCGTCCGTCAGAGTGAGGAAATCGTCGTCACGGCCCGGCGGCATGCCGAATCCGCGGCCACAGTCGCCGCCGCGGGGTCCGTCATCGCTTCGGAGACATTGGTCGAAACGATGGCTCCCAACGTCGCACTCGGACTTCAGGAGCTTCCGGGCGTGGCGGCGCTGGGTTCCGGCGGTTTCACCCTCGTCCCGACAATCCGAGGCATGGCCCGCCGCAAAGTTCTGTATCTCGTCGATTTCGCCCGGGTGACCAGTGACCGCCGGACTGGCCCCAACGCCTCCTTTCTCAGTCCCGACGATATCGAGAGAATCGAGATCGTCCGAAGCTCGTCCTCGGTGCATTTCGGGTCGGACGCCATCGGCGGTGTCATCCATGCCCAGACGCGCTCTCCCGAGATCGAAGAGGGGATCCGGGGAGGCGTCCAGGCGCGTTACGGGGGGGGCAATGACGAAAAATCGGCCGGGCTGTCCATTCAGGCGGCCAAAAACGGCTGGGGCGGATATCTGTCGTTTCGCGGCGTCGATGCAGAAAACTACCGGTCGCCGGCCGGTGAGATTCTTCAGTCCCAGTATTCCCAATCCGGAGTTTTCGGAAAAATCGTCCGTTCCGGAGATCGTCGCGAAATCTCCCTGACTTTTCTTGGATCCCGGGGACGGAAGATCGGCAAGCCCGCCGACAACAGCCGGACACGGCCGACCTGGTATCCCCGGGAAGACAACAATCTGATGTTGTTCCGCTGGGTGGAAAAACATGTTGCGGAAGGACGGCTGACCTTCCAGGCCTATGCCAATCCCAATTTTCTCGAAACACGCCGGGATACGCTTGCGGCTTACAAAACGGGGGAATCCTTCAGCCGGACGGAAAGCACGGACTTCGGATTTCAACTGTCGTATGGAAAGAAGGTGGCCGCAAGACTTCGGCTCCAATCGGGCCTCGATTATTTCGGCCGAACCGGCGTTCGCGCCGAAAATACGGAAACCTCTTTCGATGCAGACGGGAACACCGTTTCCGTTTTCCGGGAAATCCCTTATGACGGCGGCCGCCGCGAGGATATCGGAGCGTTTGTTTCGCTGGACTACACCGGGATTCCGGGCCTCGATCTTGCGGGAGGCGTTCGTTTCGATCTTCTGGCCATGCAGGCCGACCCCGGGGGATCGGGGAATCCTCTGTCTTCGAAGAAAAGCACGGCTACGGGATTTCTGGCCGCATCCTACCATCTGACGGAAGACGTGGTCGTTTTCACGAACATCTCACGCGCCTACCGTGTTCCCGGACTCGGAGAGAAATTCTATACCGGGATCACCGGCCGGGGCATGATCGTCGCGGCGCCCGATCTCAGGCCGGAGGCCAGCCTGAATTTCGACGGCGGAATCAAATATATCGGGCGCAGGGCCTATGCCGCCGTCTACGGTTTCGTCAACACCATCGACGATATGATCGAACGCTTCCTGGTTTCGCCGCGAGTCTATACCTATGGAAACGTCGACCGCGGCCGGCTCCAGGGGGTCGAATGCGAATGGGAGATCTTTCCCGTCTCCGGCTGGAAGGTTTTCGGCAACATCATGGCCATGACCGGCCGAAGCCTTAAGGCGGAGGCGTCGTTGAACGATGTCCCCTCTTTCCGGCTTCATGCGGGAACCCGGGCCTGGTGGAGACGCCTGTCGGCCGAAATCAGTGTCCACGTCCAGTCCGCCAAGAAAAACCCGGGTCCGGCTGAAATCGCCATCCCGGCCTATGAAACCGTCAACCTCAGATTCGGCTGGGCGCCGTCGGAGAGCGTCCGCTTCCACGCGCTTCTCTCCAATCTCTTCGACAAAACCTATCTCGCCCGTCCCGATGCCGAAGCCGTGTTCGAACCCGGTCGCGCCCTGGGCGTCGGCCTGTCCTTTTCCTTTTAACCGGAATCAATCAGGTTAGGATGAGGCGGCGCCGTAAAAGACGGCGTTGAACAGCAGTTTGAACGTTCCTCTCGGCTGAGCCCGGTATTGGACCGGAAAACCCAGCAGGATGGCCTTGCCTTTCCCCAGAGGGACCTCCACGGCGGCCGTCTTTTGGTGCAGCCGTGAACCGCCGTGAACATAACCGCTCATCAGCAGATTCTGTCCGGAATATTTGGCCGCTCCCCGGGGCGCCTGACCGGGCTGGTAGGAAGGGTGGAGGTCAAAGGCGCAACTTCCGGCGAAGACGGCCGGCGTCTCGCGCGTCATGCCGTAGGCCAGGGGATGGGATGTGTCGAATTCCAGGCGAAGGATGGCGCCGGAGCAATGGAACTCCTCGGACTTGACGTTCCTGAGGATGTTTCGGAGAGGCAGGCCGAATTTCTCGATGGCCAGATTGCAGGCGGCGTTGAGAAAAATCATCGTGCCGCCTTCCTCCATGAACGTCTTCAGGTTGATAAGGCCGTTTTCCGTCAGGCCCCCGACATAAGGCGGCGGCATGGTGCCCGGAGCATGGCCGTTGACAACCCTGTCCGCGCTCGAATGGCTGGGCATGATGATGGCGTCGAAGGCGTCCCGCAGGTTTCCCGCCCGGATATCGGCGTCATGAATGACCTTGAAGTCGAATTCGTGTTCCTCGAGGATGAGGCGTGTCCAGCCTTCGTCGGCGACGGGGATCCAGGATTGGTAGACCGCCAAACGCGGAGTCTTCAGTGTGATCGCGTCTTCAAACGGGGCTGAGGAAACCGCTGTCGGCTGAATGCGCAGGTCGCGGGCCGTCTGTTCCATGATGGACGGGGACAGGCCGCGCGAAGAGACAAAGACCGTTCCCGGCGCATGGCTGCGCCCCTCACGCGTGAAGGCCGTCTTGGCCCATTGAACCCTGGCTCCCGCCTTGAGCAGTCGATTGAGGGCAACGGCCGTGGCGTTTTGAGCCGGATCGAGAATCCATCCCGCGCTTCCCCGGCCTTGAACTCGGCCTTCGGAAGGCAGAATTTCCTTTTGCCGTGTCATACGGACATCCACAGGGGAGTTCGCCGCCAGAACCCGGGTTCCAAACTGGTGGGGCAAGGTCCAGCCCATCATGTCATAGGCTTCGAAGGGCGCGCCTTCGAATTTCCGCGAACGGACGAGTCCCTGCCAGAGATCCGGATATTTTCTGAGATCCGGGTAGCGCTGTTCCTCGAAAATGTTCTTGATGAACAGGGCGAAGGGTTGGTCCATGGGAATGATCCAGGTCCCCTTCGGGTGGCGGATGCCGTCGCAGACGAAATCCTCCTCGCTTTCATAGATGTCGATGCCCTGAAGAATCATCCTGTCGAGAAGCAGGGCGGCCGTCCCGGGATCGGACTGATTCCGGGGAATGATCCAGGCATAAGGCGGTTCGCGACGGAACCGTTCGCTGACGTCACGGCCCATTTTGTACTTGTTATAGAGAAGATCGCTTCGAAAGCGCGAGGCTGTGTCCAGAACGGCCATGGATGCCGTCAGGGAATAATCGACGGCGTCGAGAAGCCTCCACCAGCCTCCTTTCCACGGGGAAGGATAGAAGGCCGACATGGTCAGGTCCTGGTATTCCTTCGGGAAATCCCGTACGGTGTAAAACCCCGGCGTGGCATAACGGTAGAGGGCGATTTCCGTGAGGATGGAGATGATATTGTGCGAATCGAAGACCTGGGTCATATATCCCGGATACCAGGTGTCGAACACGATCCGGGAGATGGCCCCCTCCTTGCCCTGGGCGTCGAAAGCCGCGCCCATGGCCGATCCGATCATGTTTTGCCAGCGGACGATGAGGGGGTGGACATTGGGATTCGTCGGCTCCGAATTCGGCGGTGTCCAGATGCGGGCCGGAAACGGCGCGGTCTGGTGGTGGTTGTAGAGAATGACCGGGTGCCATTCCAGGTTGACGAGACGGGAAATATTCCGGGTTTCCACCAGATTTCCGATGTACCCGTCACGGTTGTTGTCGTGTCCGGCATAGATATGATAGAGACCGGGCATCGGAGAAACTTCGTAGGGCGTGCCGACATTCGGGTGATACCATTCGGCCAGGAGATTCATGCCGTCGGGGTTGGCGAAGACGAGAATGAGAATGACGTCGTCGAGGATGGCCAGGGTTCTTTCGTCCGCGGCCGTCATGAGATTGTAGGCCAGCTGGATGTTGTGCTGGGCCGGCGCGCATTCCGTCGCGTGAAGCCCGCCGTCGATATAGACGACGGCCCGTCCCTCACGGGACAATGTCAAGGCCTCCTCGTCGGAGAGTCCGCGTCCCAGCGACAGACGGCGCGAAATCTCCTTGTAACGGTCGAGTTCGGCGATATTGGAGGTCGAGGAAATGACCGCATAAGTCATGGTCAGTCCCATGGATGTTTGTCCCATGTCGAAAAGCCGGATCCTGTCGGAGACGGCGGCCGCTTTTTTCAGGTAGTCGACGGCCTGGTCGTAGGTGGCGAGATGGTAATCCGCTCCGACCTTGAAGCCGAGAATCTCCTCGGGTTTGGGCACGATCTGCGCCGCGGCCTGCGGTGCGATCAGCAAAATGCAGAGAACAAGGGTGATGAGGGCTGTGTGGAATCTCTTGAAAAACATGATACCTCCCATTAAAAAGCGTTTTGATAGTGGCGGAATATCCAATCGCCGTCCGGAGATCTTTCGACGGCCAGAACATCGAACCGGCAGGGAACGTCGCCCGGGTTGACCCGGATCAGATAACCTTGGGCGATTTTCCGGATCTGGGCCTGCTTGGAACGGGTGACCGCATCCTCGGGCCGGCCGAAATCCTCCGAAGTCCGTGTTTTGACCTCGACGAAAACAAGGGTCTCTCCGTCACGGGCGATGATATCGATTTCCCCGCGAAACATTCGGAAACCGCGGGTCAGGATTTGATAGCCGGATTGTTCGAGGTGGCGGACGGCGGCGTCTTCGCCGGCCCGGCCGAGTTCAAGCCGGGAGAGCCCGTCCTTGTTCACGAGGGGGTTTTCTCCGGAGGGATGCGTTTCCATCGGACGCCGTCCTTCGTGTCCTCGAGAAGGATTCCTTTTTCGAGAAGATTCCGGCGGATGGCGTCGGCATCCCCCCAACGTTTTTCCCGGCGGGCCCGTTCACGGGCCTCGATCAGGTCTGAAAGGTCCCGGGGGAGATCCGTGTCCACGGCCGGGGGCAGAACGCCCAGCACGGCATCCATTTCCAAAAGAGAACGCCGGGCGGCCGCAGCGTCCTCTGCGCCCAGGCGGCCGGACGCGTCGATCCCGTTCACTCCGCGCATCATATCGAACAAGCCCGCAAGGGCATGGGAAATGTTGAGGTCGTCGCGAAGCCCCTCCCGGAATTTCCGCAATCCGGTTTCGACGATCGGGAGACATTCCGGGACCGGGAGATGGGATCGGCCGGAGGCGCGATCGAGATTCCGGATATAATCCAAAAGACGGAGGCGCACCGTCCGGGCCTGATCCAGGGCCTCGAAAGTGAAGTTGAGCATTTTGCGATAATGGGTCGACAGGAGGAGCCAGCGGACGTCGAGCGGGTCGGCGCCACGCTCGGCCAGGTCGTTGAGCGTGTAGAAATTCCCCTTGGACTTGGACATCTTTTCCCCGTCGACGACGAGGTGATGGCAGTGCATCCAGTATTTGACGAAAGGCCGTCCGGTCAGGGCTTCGGACTGGGCGATTTCATTTTCATGATGGGGAAAGATGTTGTCCACCCCGCCGCAATGGATGTCGAACGAAGGTCCGAGATACTTCGAACTCATGGCCGAACACTCGATATGCCAGCCGGGGCGGCCGGTTCCGATCCGGGTTTCCCAGGACGGCTCGTCGTCCTTGGCCGCTTTCCAGAGGGCGAAATCGTGGACGTTCTCCTTCTCGTATTCGTCCGACTCGATCCTCGCGCCCGGCCGCAGATCGTCGATTCGAATCTTGGACAGCTTCCCGTAGTCCGGGAATCGGGCGATGCTGAAATAGATGGATCCGTCCTTGCGATAGGCGAAGCCCTTTTCCAGAAGACCTTCGATGATGGCGACCATCTCGGGGATGTGTTCCGTGGCCCGGGGATAATGGTCGGCCGGAAGAATATTCAAGGCGGCCCGGCCTCTGTGGAAGGCTTCGATGTAAGGGGCGGTGAACGCGTCCAGCGTCAGGCCCCGGCCGCGGGCGCCCGCGATGGTCTTGTCGTCGACGTCTGTGATGTTCATGACATGCACCGTCCGCAAACCCTCGGCGATCAGAAACCGCTTGAGGAGATCTTCGAAGACATAGGCACGCCAGTTGCCGATATGCGGAACGTCATAGACCGTGGGGCCGCAGGTGTAGAGGCGGACGACGCCGGGTTCGAGGGAGACGAAGGCCTCCGTCTGGCCGCTCAAGGTATTGGCGAACCGAATCATGAAAATTATTATGGAAGAGATCCGCCTCGACGTCAATCGGAATATCAGACGGTTTCCCGGATTGATTCCCGCCGGAGATTATGCCATAATCCCCATGCCGCTATCGGGTGATCCGTCACAGGCAGCCGTCATATGCAAACCATCATTGGTATCCGCCGCGAAGACATCAATCGTCAGGAGAGGCGAACCCCCCTGATTCCCTCCCATGTCGGAGAAATGATCCGGAACCACGGGCTGAATTTTCGGGTTCAGCCGTCCGGCATCCGCATTTTTGAGGATGCCGATTATGCGCGGGAGGGAGCCGAAGTGATGGAGGACCTCTCGCCCTGCCGGGTCATTTTCGGCCTGAAGGAAATCCCTCCGGATGTTTTCGATCCCGGCAAGACCTATGTCTTTTTTTCCCATACCATCAAAGGCCAGGCCGGAAACATGCCGATGCTCCGGCGGATGATGGAACGCGGCTGCACGCTGATCGATTATGAAAAAATCGTGGACGATCAGGGTCGCCGGCTTCTTTACTTCGGCCGCCACGCGGGACACGCGGGCATGATCGATGCCCTTTGGAGTCTGGGCCGCCGGTTGGCCTGGGAGGGTCTGGAGACGCCTTTCTCCGACATCCGGCAGGCATCGGATTATGCCGGACTGACGGAGGCCCGGGAAGCCGTGGCGGCGGCCGGCGAGCGCATCAGAATGGAAGGCCTCGACGAAAGACTCTGCCCGATGGTTTTCGGTTTTCTCGGTTACGGGAATGTCTCCTCGGGCGCCCAGGAGGCGTTCGATCTCCTGCCGTTCAACGAGGTGTCTCCCGGCGATTTGGAGGCCATGGCCGCCAAAAAACCCTGCAACCGATTCCGGGTGGCCAAGACGGTTTTTCGGGAAGAGGACATGGTCCGCCGCCGTGACGGCGAAAGGGATTTCGATCTCCAGGAGTACTATGACGAGCCCGATTTGTATCGGCCTGTCTTTGAATCGTTTCTTCCCCACCTGACCGTTGTCGTCAACGGGATTTATTGGACGTCCCGTTTCCCAAGATTTATCACCCGGGAAGCCCTTCAAGAAGCGTGGCGCGGCGGCCGTCGTCCCCGTCTCAGGGTCATCGCCGACATCACTTGCGATGTCGACGGCGCCATGGCCTGCACGGTGCGCTCGACGGGTCCCGATAACCCCATCTATGTTTTTGAACCGGAAACCGGCGTAACGCGGGATGGGGTGGCCGGAGAAGGCCCCGTTGTCCTGGCCGTCTATAATCTTCCCGCGGAACTGCCGCTGGAATCCTCGATTTTTTTCAGCCGGGGCCTCAAGGCCTTTGTTCCGGCCATGGCCCGGGCCGACATGACCGCGGACTTGGACTCCTGCGGTCTTCCGGAAGATGTCAAAAAAGGCGTGATCCTTTACCGGGGAAAACTGACGCCGGATTTTGTCTATCTCAAAAATCATCTGATCTGATCGATCCGAGTGCGCCGTCCAAGGCTCTGATTTGAAGTCGAAGAGACAAGATGAAAAGTGAGGATATGATGAAGACCGTTGTTGTTCTTGGAGCGGGATTGGTCACGGGACCTCTGGTCCGTTACCTCCTCGATCGTCCGGATCTCAAGGTCGAAGTGGCCGATGTGGAACCCGACAAAGCCGCCTGTCTCGTGGCCGGCCACCCCCGAGGATCGTCCCGGGAACTCAATATCCGCGATGAAGCTCTCCTCGATCGTCTGGTCGAAGGAGCCGATCTCATCATCAGCATGGTTCCCTACGTATACCATCCTCTTGTCGCCCGGCGGTGCATCGCCCGGGGGAAGAACATGGTGACGGCGTCCTATGTGGGGCCCTCCATGAAAGATCTGGATGCCGAGGCCCGGAGCCGGGGAGTCCTGATCCTGAATGAACTTGGGCTGGATCCGGGAATCGATCATATGGAAGCGTTGAGAGTCATCCGCGGCGTCAAGAGCGCCGGGGGCCGGGTTCGCGGATTTGTGTCCTATTGCGGCGGTCTGCCCGCGCCTGAAGCCAATACCAATCCCTTCGGATACAAGTTTTCCTGGAGTCCGCTGGGCGTTCTTCTGGCTTCCAAAAACGCCGCGCGGTATCTTTGTGACGGGCGCATCGTTGAAGTTCCGGCCGAGCAACTGTTCGATCATCCTGCCCGGATCGAAATCCCGGGACTCGGACTTTTTGAAGGCTATCCCAACAGGGACGCCATGCCTTATATCGACACTTATGGCATCCCTGAGACCGAAACGATGTTGAGAGGCACATTGCGATATCCCGGCTGGTGCGCCGTGATGCGCGCCTTCAATCGGTTGGGTTTTCTGGACCAGAAGGAAAAATCCTGGCCGGGCGGAAATCTGAGAAGCTTTTTCCTGGAATCCGCCGGTTTGAAAGGCGCCGCGGATCCCCGCCGGGCCCTGCAGGAGGCTCTGGGACCGGATCGAGAGGTTCTCGAGAGGATCGAATGGCTCGGGCTTATGGACGACAAGCCTCTTTCCGCCGGTTCCCGCTCCGTTCTCGACGTTCTTGCGGAATGTATGATTGAGCGGTTGCGGTATGAGGACCAGGAGAGGGATATGACTCTTCTGCAGCACGAATTTCTTGTGGAGTGTCCGAAGGGGAAATTCGAGAGGATCACTTCGACTCTCCTGGATTATGGGATTCCCGGCGGCGACTCGGCCATGTCCCGCACCGTCGGTCTTCCTGTGGGCGTTGCCGCCGCTCTGATTTGCGACGGATCCTTGAAAATGGCCGGCGTCCGGATTCCCACGGAACCCGAAATCTATGAGCCCGTCCTCCGGGAACTGCAACGATTCGGAATCACCTTCCGGGAAAAGCGGGAAGAAACATCCGGGGTTTCGAAAGGATGATATCGATGACGAGACGCCGCCCCTATGTTGCGGGGGCCTTTTACCCGGGGGAGGCCGTCCGTCTCCGGGCCACCGTTAAGAGCCTGATCGATCGCCGGGTGGCGCGGGAAAGAGCCGTTGCCGCGGTGGTTCCCCACGCGGGATACATCTATTCGGGAGGCGTCGCCGGCGCCGTATATTCTTCGGTGGAAATACCGGACACCGTGGTGCTTCTGGGCCCGGCCCACAACCGCATCGCTTCAGGAGCCGCCCTTTATGATGAGGGAACATGGACGACGCCCTTCGGCGATTGCCCGATCGAGGCCCGTTTGGCCGGCCGGATCCTCCGACTGGCTTCCTGCGCCCGGAGTGATCCCTCCGCTCATGCCCGGGAACATTCGCTGGAGGTCCAGCTCCCTTTTCTTCAATATCTGAATCCGGAAGTCTCCATCGTTCCGATATGTCTGTCCCACACGGCGACCCTTGAAGATATCGAGGAAATCGGCCATGCGGTCATCCGGGCCGTCGAGGAATGCGGAGAAGAGGCGCTCATTGTGGCCAGTACCGACATGAGCCATTACGTTCCGAAATCCGAGGCCGAGATCCTGGACCGAAAGGCCATCGCCTGCATTCTGCGGCTTGATGCCCGGGATCTTTTGGAGACGGTTCGACGGGAGGCCATCACCATGTGCGGGGCTCCGCCGGCTGCGTCGGCCGTTTTTGCGGCCCGCAAAGCCGGCGCAACCTCCGGCGAATTGATCCGATACACCACCTCGGCCGATCAATCCGGCGACGAGTCCGAAGTCGTCGGATATGCCGGAATAAGAATAAAATAAAGCCATTTTTATGAATAAGTTAAGTTGACAGGGTTTCGCCGGACGTGCTATAAATTGTCCTGGAAGAACCATGGCTCAAATGCAGTTCAAAGATAAGGACAGGTCCGTTCTCAGCCTCATTGTCGAGGACTATATCGAGAACGGAAAACCGGTCAGTTCCGGACGGATTTTTCGGAAAAACCGCTTGAAAGGGAGTCCGGCCACAATCCGCAATATCATGGTCCGTCTGGAAAAAGACGGTTTTCTTCATCAACCCCACGCCTCATCCGGCCGCATCCCGACGGATAAGGGATTGAAATTCTATGTCGACAATCTGCTGGCCGGAATTCAGCCGCCGTCCGACGATGCGGTGTTTCTCAGAAACAAAGCCTCCGAATCCAACGGCCATCTGGGATCCCTTCTTGATGATGTGTCCCGGATCCTGGCCGAACACTCCGACAATGTCGGCTTTGTGATTTCTCCCCATATCGCCCGGGTCGTCTTCCGCCATCTGCGCTTCATCAAACTCGCCGAAAACAAGGTCATGGCCGTTCTCGTCACGCCGTCCCATATGGTGCTGACGGAAACCGTTGAAGCCCGCCATCCCTTCACCCAGACGGAACTGGACCGGGCCTCTCTCCACATCAATCGGAATTATTCCGGCCGCAGCCTTCATCATGTTCGGGAGGTGCTTCTCCGGGAACTGCCCCGAACCAAGGCGAAATACGAGAACGTTCTCGACAAGCTGATTGCTCTCATCCGGGCCTGCACCCTGACTCAGGATGAGGAACACCGCATCCATATCCAGGGGGCATCCCGGCTTCTCGCCAAGGCCGACATCTTCGAAATGGACAAGCTGCAATCCATCTTTCAGAGTATCGAAGAGAAAGCCTGCCTGACCAAACTTCTCTCCGATTTCATCAGTTTGGACCGGGTCAAGGTTCTGATCGGATCGGAAATCAATTTTCCCAATGTGCCGGATTGTTCTCTGGTGCTTTCCCACTACGGCTATGACGACCAGGTTCTCGGTTCCCTGGGCATCATCGGACCGAAACGAATTCCCTATGAACGGATCATTCCTCTTGTGGATTCCATGGCCAAAGGCCTGAGTCGGGCCCTCGCTTCAACTTCGGGAGATGTGGTGTTATGACGGAAAAAAATGACGCATGTCTTGAGCCTCCGGATCGGGATGAAGCCTCCGCTGCAAAAACGGCGGACGAGGAGGCAACGTCGGAAAAAAAAGATCGGCGCGGCGGCTCCGGATCGTCTCGCGCCTTGAAGGAAAAACTGGCCCGGGCCGAGGAAGAGATTGAGCGCTTGACGGACGAGTTGAAGGATTTGAATGATCGGCATCTGCGCCGTTTGGCGGAAATCGAAAACCTCCGGAAACGCCACGACAAGGAAAGAGTCGAATACACCCGGTTCGCCCTCAGCGATTTCGTTTTCGAACTTCTCGGCGTTCTGGACAATTTTGAACGCGCCCTGGAAACCGCGAAGTCGGAAGACGACGGATCGAGCTTCAGGGAGGGAGTGGAGATGATCTACCGGATGACTCATCAAATCCTGGCCAAAAAGGGGGTCCGTCCCGTTGTCATTTCCGACGGCCGGTTCGACCCTGAATTCCATCATGCGATGAGTATGGAGGAATCCGATCAGGTGGAGGAGCCCGTCGTCGGGGAGGAGCTTCAAAAAGGCTATCTTCTGCACGACAGGCTTCTTCGTCCCGCTCTGGTCAAGGTTCTGGTTCCCAGGAAGGGCTGAATCCCATGGGGCGCGTCGTCGGCATCGACCTTGGAACGTCATATTCCTGCGTCGCCGTCCTGGAAGGATCCCAACCCGTCGTCATCCCCAATTTGGAAGGATCCTCTCTCACCGCCTCGGTCGTTTCCTTCACGTCCAAAGGGGAGCGATTGATCGGGACGTTGGCTCTCCGGCAGGCGTCGACGAATCCGAAAAACACGGTCATCTCGGTCAAGCGGTTGATGGGACGAAAGTTCCATTCGCCCGAAGTCGAGGCATTGCGCAAACGCCTCCCCGTTCAGATGAAAGAGGCGTCCAACGGGGATATCCTCATCATCGTCGAGGATCAAATCCTGACGCCTCAGGAAATCTCGTCCATGATCCTCGGATATCTGAAAACCTGCGCCGAATCCTTTCTCGGCGAACCCGTGGACGGAGCCGTCATCACCGTTCCCGCCCACTTCGACGATCACCAGCGCCAGGCGACCAAAGATGCCGGACTGATCGCCGGATTGAACGTTCTCCGGGTGGTCAATGAACCGACGGCCGCCAGCCTGGCTTATGGATTGGACAAAAACCGGGAGTCTCTGGCCGCGGTTTTCGATATGGGCGGAGGCACGTTCGACATCACCGTTCTCGAGATCAGCGAAGGCGTCTGCCATGTGCTTTCGACAAACGGAGATTCCTTTCTCGGCGGCGATGATTTCGATCGAAGAATCATGGATTGGCTGATCCGCGAATTTTTCGAGGACTACGGGATCGATCTGGCTTCGGATCCCTTTTCGCTCCAGAGAATCCGGGAGGCTGCGGAAAAGGCGAAAAGGGAACTGTCGTTCACCCAGGAAACGGAGATCCATCTCCCCTTCATCTCGTCACGGGGGGAGGTCTCACTTCATATCCGGAAATCCCTGACGAAAAGCCGGCTTGAGGACATGACACGCGACCTCGTGGAAAAGACCCTTCCCATCATCGACCGGGCCTTGGCCGACGCGGGCCTCAGGCCGACGCAAATTCAGGATATCCTCCTGGTCGGCGGCCAAACCCGGATGCCCCTCATCAAGAAAACGATCGCCGATTATTTCGACAGGGGACCGGCGGACCATATCAATCCCGAAGAGATCGTGGCCATGGGCGCGGCCGTTCAATCGGCGGCCTTCCTTCGGGATCGCCGGGATATCCTTCTCCTTCTGGATGTCACGCCCCACTCGTTGGGCATCGAAACCGAGAACGATACCTTTGAAAAAATCATCGATCGCAACACGACCATCCCGACCAGGAAAACCGTGCCGTTCACAACGGTCGAAAACGACCAGCGCCGCGTCCGAGTCCACGTTCTTCAGGGCGAAAGTGAAAAGGCCTCGGAAAACAGATCGCTGGCCCGCTTCGATCTGGTCGGGATCGATCAGGCTCCGGCCGGTGTGCCGCAAATCGATGTGACGTTCGATATCGACGCCGACGGCATCGTCCATGTTTCCGCACGGGATGTGGAGTCGGGCCGGAATCAGAGCATTGAAATCAAGCCGTCCGCCGGACTTCTTCCCGAGGAGTTAAAGGGGATTGTGGCCAAGGAAAAGAGCCGGCGGTCTTCGGGAATCACGATATGAACAAACGCGATTATTATGAAATTCTTGAAATCGGGAGGGAGGCCTCTCCTGACGATGTGAAGAGGGCCTATCGGAGAATGGCCCTTCGTCACCATCCCGACCGGAATCCCGGAAACGCCGAGGCTGAGGCCAATTTCAAGGAGGCGGCCGAAGCCTACAGTGTTCTGGCCGATCCCGAGAAGCGAAGCATCTATGACCGTTACGGACACGGCGGATTACAAAATGGAGGGTGGGGAGGGTTTTCCGGTTTTGATTCCACGGTTTTCGAGGATTTCGAGGATATTCTGGGCAACTTTTTCGGATTTTCCATGGGAGATATTTTCGGCCGCCGCGGGGGGCGGTCCGGATCCCGCTCCGAGCGCGGCCGCGACCTGGCTCTGGAAATCGAATTGAGCCTGGAAGAGGCCGCCTTCGGTGTGGATAAGGACATCTCTCTCAACCGGGCCGAATCCTGTGTCTCATGTGATGGTATGGGGGCCCGGGCCGGCACGACGGCCTCCGCCTGTCCCACTTGCGGCGGCCGAGGGCAGGTTCGTATGCAACAGGGCTTTTTTTCCATGGTTCGGACTTGCTCGCATTGCCGGGGAGAAGGGCGGATTATCACCGATCCCTGTCCGGAATGCCGGGGTTCGGGTAACACACGGCAAACGAAAACCATGTCCATCAAGATTCCGGCCGGTGTGGACGACGGATCCCGGCTGCGCCTGTCCGGAGAGGGAGAGGCGGGGCGGCGCGGCGGAGGTCCGGGGGATCTCTATGCCGTCATCCGTGTCGCGAAACATCCCTTTTTCGAACGGGAAAACGAAAATCTGTATTGCCGCCTTGCCCTGTCGTTTTCTCAGGCCGCCCTGGGGGCCAAAGTGGAGATTCCGACATTGGACGGCTCGGAAGTCCTGAAGGTTCCGGCGGGAATCCAGGCCGGGGAAGTTTTGAAAATCAAAGGCAAGGGCATTCCCATCCTCGGAGGCCGGGGCCGGGGGGATGTCTTTGTCAAGGTGGATGTCCTGACGCCCAGGAAATTGTCCCGGGAAGAAAAAAAGCTTCTCGTCCGGCTGGCCGAAATTCAGGGTGAAGATCTTGATGATGTCGACAGACGCGTCGCCGAAAAGTTCAAAAAGACCGTGCACTGAATTGATGGACGACTCTTGACTTCCAACCAGTTTTTTATCGAACACATCGAAGACGGCGTCTCAAGGCTGCACCTTCAGGGCCGCGAACACCATCATCTTTTTCGGGTCGCCCGACGAAAAGCCGGAGATGTCGTCTGGCTGGTCGATTCCCAGGGAAGACGGGTCCGGACCCGGGTGGTCCGGACCGACGTTCGGGAGACGCTGCTCGAGGTTCTGGAAAAAACAGATCCGGATCCGCCCGTCGTCCGAGTGACACTGGCACAAGCCATGCTCCCCAACAAGGTGATGGAGACGATTCTTCAGAAGGCCACGGAGTTCGGTGTGGCCGAATATATCCCGGTCCTGTCGGATCGGTCACTTCAAGCGGTTGAAGACCGGATGGCCGGCCGCATGGATCGCTGGAAGAGAATCGCCCGGGAGGCGGTCAAGCAAAGCAAGGGCTTTCGGATACCGGAGATCCATGGGACGATATCCTTGAAGCGGTTTTTGGAGCAGGAAAATAAGGGGAAGAAACTGGCCTTCACCGAGAAACCCGCGACACTCCTTCGAGACGCCCTGAAGCCGGGAGTCCCGGCTTCCCATGATGTCGACACCTCTTCCATCTCCCTGCTCATCGGTCCCGAGGGGGGCTGGACAAAACAGGAGGAGGACGATATCATCACCCACGGTTTTGAAACGGTGAGCCTGGGGCCGTTTATTCTGCGCGCTGAAACGGCGGCCGTCGCGGCCGTTGTCTGCGTCATGCATTTCCGGGTCGGGAACTGATGTTTCTTCAGGGACAAAAAGTCGGCAAATACGAAATTCTTCGGTCTCTGGGCAGCGGCGGTTTCGGTTCCGTTTACCTGGCCCGGGACACGTGGCTGGATATCAAAGTCGCCATCAAGGTTCCGCACAAACAATCTCTGGATCTTTTCAAACTTCTGAAGGAATCCCGGCTTCAGGCCGCGCTCAATCATCCCAATATCGTCCGGATGCTGGCCGCGGAAAAGGAAAAAAACACCTTTTTCATGGTGATGGAATATATCCGTGGAAAGACTCTGGAAAAAATCCTGGAAAGGGACAAAGTCCTTCCTATGGATCGGGCCCTGGCCTTCATCCGCCAGATCGCCTACGGCATCGACCATGCCCATAAGAATAAAATCGTTCATCGCGATCTCCGCCCTTCCAATATCCTTGTGTCCGAGGACGGAACGGCCAAAATCACGGACTTCGGCACGTCGGCCTGGCTGAATTCCGTTCCCTACGCCTCAACCCGGATCGGTTCGCCCCCCTACATGGCGCCGGAGCAATTTCTCGGCAAGGCCTCCTACGTTTCCGACATCTACTCCGTGGGGTGCATTTTCTACGAGATGATCATCGGGCAGCCCCCCATATTTGATCCGGATCCCTTCAAAATCCTGGAGAAAGCCCAGTCGGGGTCGATCACGCCGCCGCGGTTGAAAAACGGCCGCATCCCCCGGGAGATCGACGCCATGATCATGAAGGCGCTTTCCGCCAAAATCGATGAACGTTACCAGAGTGCCTCCGAAATCATTCGGGCGCTCTGTCTGTACAAGGGCCGGGAGCCGCTGACATCGGACGTCGATGACATGCTGTCCCGGATCCGGGCCCGTGAACGCAAGGGTCCGTGTCTCTGCTGGAATTGCCGCAGACCGCTTCCCCATAAAACACGGGAATGTCCCTACTGCGGAGAAACCGTCTGACCTGACCTGTTTGCATCTGCAGCCGTTTCGACTCGTGAATGGGTTTGACTTGATGGAAGAGGTTGGGCTACCATGATGTGTCCTTGAAGGGAAGCCCGGATATCCGGCAATTCCGCGCCGGCGGACCTGGAGGGAAGCCGGCGGCTAAGGGGAGCGACCCATGAACATTGATGAATTTTTAAAGACCGCCATTGAGAGGGATGCGTCGGATTTGCACATGAAGGCCGGAAACTACCCCACAATCCGTGTCCACGGCACATTGACGCCGTTGACGATGTATCCCCGGCTGACGGTGGAGGACACCACCCAACTGAGCGGACAAATCCTGACCGACTACCAGAAAGACCAGCTTCAGAGCGACATGGATATCGATTTCGCCTACAGCCTCCCCGGTTTCGGCCGTTTCCGCGGCAATATCTTTCGCCAGCGCGGTTCGCTCTCGATCGCCCTGCGCATCATTCCGCTCGAGGTGAAAAACATCCGCCAGCTTCTTCTTCCCGAAGTTCTGGAAAAAATCGCCCTGTCGCCGCGAGGTCTGGTTCTGGTGACGGGGACGACGGGAAGCGGCAAAACAACGACCCTGGCCTCCATGATCGACCATATCAACGCCGAGCGCCGGGAAAACATCATCACCGTCGAAGACCCCATCGAATATCTTCATCTCGACAAAAAAAGCACGATCCATCAGAGAGAAGTGGGGATGGATGTCCAGAGTTTCTCCCGGGGTTTGCGGGCCTGTCTCCGGGAAGATCCCGATGTCATTCTCGTCGGCGAGATGCGGGACGCCGATACCATCGAAACGGCGCTTTTGGCTGCGGAAACCGGCCATCTCGTTTTGAGCACCCTTCATACCTTGGATGCTCCCGAAAGCATCAATCGGATCATTTCCGTTTTTCCCCCCCATCACCAGCGACAGGTTCGGCTCCAGTTGGCCAGCATCCTGAGGGCCATTCTTTCGATGCGCTTGATCCCCAGGATGGACGGCGAGGGGAGAGTCCCCGCCGTCGAAGTCATGATCGCGACTCCCTATATCCGGGAATGCATTCACGACCGTGAAAGGACCCATTTGATCAAAGACGCCATCTCCTCCGGCGTCTCCCAGTATGGGATGCAGACCTTCGACCAGTCCATTTACCAGCTGTATCGGGACGGATACATCTCCTTTGAACAGGGTATCAAGTATTCCTCCACCCCGGACAATTTCAAACTGAGAGTCATGGGCATTCAGTCGACGCTCGACATCGCCCTTGAGGAAATGGAAAGCCAGATGAGCCAGGTTGAGAGAATGGAGGGCGGGAAAGAACCCCCCCGTAAAAAACCACGATGAGATCGCAGGACATCCGCGGCGCGTTTCTGGAGTTTTTCGCCGCCCGGGGCCATAAGATCGTTCCGAGCTCCCCGTTAATCCCCAGAGACGATCCGACCCTTCTGTTCACAAATGCCGGGATGAACCAGTTCAAGGATGTTTTTCTCGGCCGCGAGACACGGAGCTATACCCGGGCCGTCTCCGTGCAGAAGTGCATGCGTGTCAGCGGCAAGCATAATGACCTCGAGACCGTCGGCCGCACGCCGAAACATCACACCTTTTTCGAGATGCTGGGGAATTTTTCCTTCGGGGATTATTTTAAGGCCGAAGCCGTGGCCTTCGCCTGGGAGCTGATGACCCGGGTTTTCTCCCTTCCGGAGGATCGCCTCTACATCACGATCTACACCGATGACGATGACGCTTATCGGATCTGGTCCGAGGACATCGGCATTCCGGAGGACCGGATCTTCCGGTACGGAAAAAAAGACAATTTCTGGGCCATGGGCGATACCGGACCCTGCGGTCCCTGTTCGGAGATTCATTACGATTTCGGCGCCGCACTCGAACCCGGAGACCCTTATTCGCTGATCGAAACGGGTTCGGACCGATTCTCCGAGCTCTGGAATCTCGTTTTCATGGAGTTTTTTCAGGATGAAGCCGGGGGGCTTCAGCCCCTGCCCTCGCCATCCATCGATACGGGCATGGGGTTGGAAAGAATGGCCGCTGTTCTTCAGGGCCGACAAAGCAATTACGACTCCGATCTCTTTTTTCCATTGATTGAAGATGTCTGCCGTTCGGCCGGACGGGAATACCCCGCGGATGACGCGGGCGATGTTTCGGTCCGGATCATTGCCGACCATGTCCGGGCCGCGGCTTTTCTGATCGGGGACGGTGCGGTCCCGGCCAACGAAGGCCGGGGTTATGTTCTGAGGCGGCTCATCCGCCGGGCCTATCGGCATGGAAACCTCATCGGTCTTGACAAGCCGTTTCTCTATGAAATCGTCGGACGCGTCGGGGATATCATGAAGTCCGCCTATCCCGAATTGACGGCATCCCTGCCCCTGATTTCCCGTGTCTGCCTGTCGGAGGAGGAACGGTTTGCGGCGACCCTGACATCGGGCCTGCGGCAGTTCGGAGACTATTTCGAAAATGCGAAAGACCCGGACAATCGGGTGCTTCCCGGGACTAAAGTCTTCAAGTTGTATGACACTTTCGGGTTTCCTCTGGATTTAACCCGGGAATTGGCCGCCGAAAAAGGCTGGAGCGTCGACGAAGAGGGATTTCAACGGGAACTTGAAACCCAACGGTCCCGGGCCCGCGAGGCCTGGAAGGGAGGCGAAAAACAGAAGCGGAAGGCGCTTCCCGGCGGAATCGAAGGGATCAGGGTCCGGTCCGTCGTTCACGAGGCCCGCGAAGTCCTCGAGACGTCCATTGCGGCCGTTCTTCATGATGGACGTTCCGTCCGGCAGCTCAAGGAAGGAGAGACCGGCGATGTCATTCTCGAAGAGACGCCCTTTTACGCCGAGGCCGGGGGGCAGGTCGGCGATACCGGGCTGTTGAAAGGATTGCATTTTTCCGCATCCGTCGACGATACCCGGTATCTGACTCCGGACATCATCGCCCATCGCGTCCGGGTCTTGTCGGGATCCCTGACAAAAGGGGATGCGGTCGAAGCCGCCATCGACGCCGGACGGCGGGCCGCGGTGTCCCGGAACCACACCGCGACCCACCTTCTTCACGCCGCGCTCCGCCAGGTTCTCGGCCAACATGTCAAGCAATCGGGCTCCCGCGTCGGGCCGGACAGGCTCCGTTTCGACTTCACCCACTATGCCGCCCTGACGCCCGAGGAAATCCGTGAGGTCGAATCCCGGGTCAACGCCGTGATTCGTGAAAACATGGCCGTGGGGACGAGAACGACGACCATGGAGGAAGGCCTCCGCGAAGGGGCGATGGCCATCTTCGAAGAGAAATACGGAGACGAAGTCCGGCTCGTCGGGGTGGGGGATTTCAGCCGAGAACTCTGCGGCGGTGTGCATGTTCCGGCCTCGGGACACATCGGTCTGTTCAAAATCCTTTCCGAATCCGGCATTGCCGCCGGTATGAGGCGGATCGAAGCTGTTACGGGCGAGGAGGCTCTCGGTCACATCCGGGATCTTGAGGATATGATCGGCCGGCTCGAGAGGATCCTGGCCGTCGGACGCCGGGATCTGCCGTCGCGTCTGGAAAAAATCAAGGATGCCCTGGATGAAAAGGAAAAAGAGATCCGGATGCTTCGCAGAAAGCTCCTGTCCGGCTCTTCACCGGAGTCCGCCGCTCAAGTCCGGACCGTCAAGGGCGTTCCCCTGCTGGCCCGCAAAGTCGAAAACATCCCTCCCGGGGACATGCGCGACCTGGCCGATTCCCTCAAGCAAAAAATGGGCCGCGGTGTGGTCGTTCTTGGTGCGGCGGACGGAAACAAAACACACCTTGTGGTTTCCGTCACCGCCGATCTGACGGAGCGGATCCGGGCCGACTCTCTGGTGAAAGCGCTTTCCGCCGTTTTGGGCGGCGGCGGGGGAGGGCGCGCGGATTTCGCCCAGGCGGGCGGGACTCACCCGGAAAAGCTGGGCGCCGTTTTGGAAGACGACCTCCCGAGGATCCTGGAACAGATGGTTTGACGGCATGAAAAAAATCACCCCAAAAGGGGATTGTCGAAAACGGCCGGATTTGGCAAGATGAACAGGCCATCATGAAGGGAAAAGCGGCGATCGTTGCGGTTTTGGGTTGTTGTCTGGCGTTGTCTTCTCTTCATGCGTCCGGACGGACGGCTGGGCGTTTCGCCTATCAACAGATCATCGAACGGGTCGCCGGCCGCCACAACCTTCCTTCCGAACTGATCCATGCCATCATCGTCGCCGAATCCAATTACAATCGATATGCCGTTTCTCCCAAGGGGGCCAGCGGGTTGATGCAGCTCATGCCTGATACGGCCCGCCATTACGGGGTCAAGAATGTTTTCGATCCCGAGCAAAACATCGAAGGCGGCGCCCGCTATCTGAAAGATCTGATCCAAATGTTCGATGCCGACACCAAACTTGTGCTGGCCGCCTACAACGCCGGTCAACAGGCGGTGATCCGGCATGGCGGGATTCCGCCCTATCGGGAAACCCGGGATTATGTCAAACGGATCACGGCGTCCTATACCAAGACGACGATCCATCAGAAATCGCGCATTTACAAGATCGTCGACTCCGAAGGGCGTGTGACGCTGACCAACGATCCCCGGTATTTTCGGCTCAACACCGCAGGTCGGACCGACTGACGGTTTCGGAGCTCCATCCCTTGACCAGGAGCGGGCGGGGGATGATTTCGAACCGGGCCGGCAGTTTTCCGAGCTGCTCGCCGTCGAGTTCCAGCAGAATGTCCCGACCGGTCGCCGATGACGCCTCCACGGTCCGGGTCCGCAAACAGGATATTTTCGGGTGGGAGAGGTGTCCTCCCGTGAACAGTTTCCAGCCATGGCGACAGAATTCGAGAAATTTCATGCCCTTGACCAGAATGACGTCGAACCAGCCGTCATCGATCCTGGCCAGAGGGGCGATTTTCATGCCCTTGCCGAAAATGCGGCCGTTGGCCACGGCCCCGATCAGGCAGTTTTCTTCATCCCAAGTCCGCCCGTCGATCGTCAGCCGGATGCCGCTGCCCTTGTACTCCCGCATGGCATCGATCAGACACCGGATATAAGAGGACGCTTTCCGTTGCAGGCGGCGTTCGTTGACTCTGCGGACGACTTCCCCGCCGATTCCGAAGTCGGAGATATTGAGAAAAAACCGTCCTTCGGTTTTCCCTTCGGGCGTTGTGTACGTGGCCCGGCCGACGTCGATGGGCGTTCCATGCGTCTCGGAGATGACTCGGAGGGCGCCGCGGAGCCCCCGGGGGATGCGCAGGCTTTTCATGAGATCACAGCCCGTCCCGGACGGAAGGATTCCGAGGGATGTCGAAGGATTGATGATCCGCCCGTTTTCAAAAAAGCCGTTGGCGATTTCGTTCATCGTTCCATCGCCGCCGACACCGATGACAAGCTCGGACCCTCCCTTGATGGCGTCACGGGCCATGTCGATGGCCTGAAACGGTTTTTCCGTGAAATCATACCTGAATTCCTTGAAAAAGGACCGAAGAGCCTCGCGGATTTCCGACCACCTTTTTCGGGTGCGGCCGCGGTTGGATTCAGGGTTGACGATAACCTGGGTCTTGGGAGGCATCGGGAACCGCCGCAGGCTGGGATGGCTTTTTGCCGAATAAGGAGACGCCCAGGATACCTCCCAGGGCGCCAAGGCCGGCGAAAATGAGTGCGGAGACGAAAAGTCCGATCAGAAACAGGGGGAGGGACGGCTGGGTCGATTGATCCAGCCATGTCTCCCAACCCGCCGGCAGATCCTCCGTGAACTCGGCCAGCCGGCCTAACACCGTTCGGAGAAACTCCTCGTTCATGGTTTTAAGGGGGATTTCCACCAGGGCGGAAACGACCGCCGCGGCGATTCCGGCGAAAGCGCCGACGATGGCGCCGTCTCCCGCGGTCAGGCTGTGCGGAGTCTCTTTGGCCAGAAGAAAAACGGACAGCATGGCCCCGCCGATTGGCCACAGGCAGCACAGGCATCCGAATACGGGAAGACCCGAAAGGAATCCGGCCGCAGCGCCTCCGATGAGAACAGGAACGAGAATCCCGGGACGCTGTGGGCTCATCGGATCTCCTTTCATTCCGGATGTGTCTTATTCTAGGTTTTTTTCCAGGGAAGATGCAAGTTTTTTGATTTGTACACAACGGCTTCGGCCGCTCCGGGAATGAAATACCACGGCAGCACGATTCCCCAAATTCCCCCGGCGGCCAAACGAAGACCCAGGGGGCTGGCCCAGAATTGAAACAGATTTCCGGCGACATCGACCGCCATCGGAAGAGAAAAAACGGCCAGCGTGGTCAGGGAGGGGGTGGCCTTGCGACGGCTCCACTGTGTCAGCGGATAGAGGAGGGCGCCGAGAAAAAAGCCGAGATACACGCCGAGGCAACGCCCACAGACGGCAAGGGGATAACCGGAGACATGAAAACAGCGGTCGGCGATCTGATGGCAATGAGGGGAGAAGATCGCATAAAGAAGAGCCGAGCCCCGAAGCCCGGCGGCGGCGGCCAGAGGAGCCAGGACGATTGCGGCCAGCAAAAGACAACCTGCGGACAAGACCGCGCGCCGGACCCATCTTGCCGGGAGATTCATGGATTCCTAGGCTATCCAAGGACCCGGGTCTTGTCAACATGAGGGAAAAAGATGTGGGGTGTTGTTGACATGAGCTTGGGTGCGCATGTAAATTAAGGTCAAGATAGGAGGTGTCGGTATGAAAAAGGGACTCGTTCTTTGTTGTTCATTCGCGTTTGCCGGCCTTGTCATATCAAGTCTTTTCGCCCAGTTGGACAGCGAGCGGATATTTGAACAGGCGTCTCAGGGCGTTGTTGCCGTTATGGCCTATGGAACGAATCAGCAGGAAATCGGCCGGGGAAGCGGTTTTGCCGTCGCGGAAGATCTTGTCGCCATACCTTACAATCTGATCAGCCGGGCGTCTTCGGCCGAGGTCGTGAACGTCAAGGGACGGCGATTCAGAGTCGAAGGCGTGATTTCCATCTACAAGGAAATGAATACGGCGCTGGTTCGGGTCCGGGGCAGACTTCAGCCGTTGATGATCGAGGCTTCAGGCCCGTTGCGCCCGGACACCCCCTTGATTCTGGTTGGGGCTAACGACGCGGGAATCATTGTTCCCTTCAACGGCGTGGCCCGCAAAGAACACCGGCTGTCCGGATCCCGGGAATTTCTGGAGATCGAGCTGGTGCGCATTCCCGAAACATTCAATGGGGCCGCCGCCATGGATCAGAACGGCCGGGTCGTGGCCATGATTCTAATTATGGAAAAAAGGATCTTTGCGGGGATCAAGTCGGAAAACATTCTTGGCATGTCCCGATCGGGCAATCCTCTCGAACTCGAATCGATGTTCCCCGAGGATTATTTCGGCACCCTGGAAGGCCATCTGTTGCTGGGCCAGGCGGCGCTGGCTCAAAACGAGCTCATGACCGCCCGGATTCAGTTGGAATCCGCCGTTCGTATCGACGACAGCATGCTGGATATCCATAACATGCTGGCCGGAATCTACCGTGACCAGAAAGACTACGCCTCGGCGCTGACGGCTTTTCAAAAAATCGCCGACATCGATCCGAAACGGGCCGAGGCCTACAAGGGGATGGGCACGGTTTATATGAGAATGGCAAGCTACGATGAGGCCGTCAAGGCCCTGGAAAAAGCCGTGTCGCTGGCGCCCCTCAATGCCGAGATCCAGTATGATTTGGCTCTGGCCTTTGAGCAAAAAAAAGATATGCGCCGTGCGGCGGCCGCTCTGGAAGCCTTCCTGAAGCTTGAACCTGAAAACGCTTACAGCGGCGCCCGCAAGCTGGGTGAAATCTGGGCGGCGCTGGGAGATCAGATCCAGGCCGGCGATGCCTGGGTTCGGGCCGGAAATCTTGCCCCGGAAGATCCCGCCGTACTTCTGCAGGCTGCGGATGCCTACAAAAAAGGAGGCCGGCTGGACAAGGCGGAAGAAGCCTATGAAATTCTGGCCCGCAATATTCCGGACAATGCCAGGGGCTATTACGCCCAGATTTTGAAAATGTATGACGAAGGGGGGGAGGGCGAAAAAGCCGTGGCGGCGGCCCGGAAAATCATCGATCTCAATCCCAAGAATGAACTTTCCGTATACAACCTGGGCGTCATCCATCAAAAACAGGGCCGATTAGACGAGGCCCTCTCCGCCTTTCAGCAGAGCCTGGAGATCAACCCGAAATACGCTGCGGCCTGGTTCAATATCGGAACCTGCCACGCTCAACTCAAGAGGTGGCCGGAAGCCGTTGAGGCTTTCAGCCAATACACCGAGTTGGTCCCGGACGATCCCCAGGGATGCAATGCCGTCGGCTACGGATACCTGCAGATGAAGAGATACGAGGAAGCCCTGGAACCCCTCAGAAAGTGTGTGGAGTTGGTGCCGAACAATCCGACATTTCAGTACAATTTGGCGATTGCTTACATTCAGCTTGGAGATCAGACCCGGGCCAGAGACATCCTGGGCATACTCCAAGGCCTCGATGCCGGCCTGGCCGACAAACTCAGGGCCCTTCTGCGCTGAGGTCGCCGGGTTTTCAGCGGGCCGGACGGCATTCGGAATTCTTGACAACAGGCGGGGCGTATGTTAATAATGGTTTTCCGAATCCGGCATCCCGCAAACCGACGCATGAAGCATCCCAGGAAACGCGGATCCCGCAAAAATATGCCGTTTCACACGATGGACGCAATGAGAAGGGCAGGTGGCGGAATCGGCAGACGCGCTAGGCTTAGGACCTAGTTCCTGATGAAGGAGTGCGGGTTCGAGTCCCGCTCTGCCCATTCTCCCACCCGGGAAACACGGCGTGGGCCTTCGAGCCCGACAGGTGAAATCATGGACCATGAGAATCAGAAAAACGATCTGAAAACACTCGGACCGAGCCGAAGAGAAATCGATCTCGTCGTTCCGGAGGAAGATGTTCAAAAGGAACTGGACATCGCCGCGAAAACTTACGCCTCGCGGGTTCGTATTCCCGGTTTCCGGGCCGGAAAGGCTCCGGTCGAACATGTTCGCCGTCTTTATGCCGAAGACATCCGGCATTCGGCCGTGGAATCCCTGATTCCCAGATTTCTCGAACAGGAGCTGAAAACGCGAGGCATGGAGCCGGTCGGGACGCCTCTCATCGAGGAGCTGGATTTCCCGGAAGGCGGAATGCTGCGCGCCCGGGTCTCTTTTGAGGTCATTCCCGATTTCGATCTTCCGGATTACCGGGCGATCCAAATCGAGGGGAAGGGGGAGGAGGAGGTTCGGGACGAGGATGTTCTCAAGGCCGTCGAGGACCTTCGAAATCAGGCGGCGGAATATGTTCCCGTCGAGGCGCGCGGAGTTCAGGACGGCGATTATGTCGTTATCGAAATGCAAGGCAAGGATCTCAAATCCCGAAAACTCCTGCCCGTCGACAAAGCCGTTGTTCTTGCCGGCCATTCCGGGAACGAACCTTTCCTGAACGAGCATCTGCCCGGAATTCCGCCCGGCGGAGAACGGATCTTGACAACGACTTACGACGAAAACCACGCCAACCGCAAATTGGCCGGACGGGATGTGGAATACCGCCTCCGTGTGAGTGAAATCAAGGAAAAGAAACTTCCCGAACTTGACGACGAGTTTGCCAAGAGGCTGGGCGCCTACGAGAATCTGGATGCCCTCAAGACCGATATCCGGGACCGGCTGCGGGCCGCCCGCAAGGATTCGGCGAAGAAAGAGACGGCGGCGGAAGTCGTCAAAACCTTTACGGAGAGCGTGACGCTCGAGCCCCCGGAATCCCTGGTTGAACACGAAATGGCGGTTGTCCTGAGACATCTGGCGGCATCGCTTCCCCGAGGAGGACCGTTGACGGCCGAGACGGCGGACATCCTGAAAACCGACGCCAGGAATCAGGCCCGTCGCAACATCAAAAACAGGATTGTGCTTCATGAGATCGCCAAAAGAGAGGGGTTCCATGTCACGCCTGAGGACATCCGTGAAGAAATCGCCGCCCTGGCCGGGGCCGAGGGCGTTCAACCTGATGCCCTTTATGAGAATCTCCAGGAAAGGGGGCGCCTGGAGGCCGTCAGGGAAAATCTCCTGATTCGCAAGACGGTTGACTTTCTGGTTGGAAACGCTATAATTAAATAAAGACTTCCCATGACGTTGATCCCCTTTGTTGTCGAACAGGATGGCCGCAGTGAGCGGGCTTACGACATCTATTCCCGCCTTCTGAAAGACGGAATCATTTTTCTCGGGTCCGCGATCGACGACAACACCGCCAACGCCGTGATCGCCCAGCTCCTTTTTCTGGAGACGCGGGGCACGGACAGGGACATCTCGATTTACATCAATTCGCCCGGGGGAAGCATCACCGCGGGCCTTGCCGTTTACGACACCATGCAGTATATCAAATCCGACATTGCCACGATCTGCGTCGGCCAGGCCGCCAGCATGGCCGCCGTCCTGTTGTCCGGGGGAACACCCGGCAAGAGATATGCGCTTCCCCATTCCCGGATCATTCTGCACCAGCCTTTCGGCGGATTCCAGGGTCAGGCCACGGATGTCGCCATTCAGGCCAAGGAAATCCTGAGAATGAGGGAAATTCTCAACGGGATTCTCACCCGGCATTCCCGTCAACCTCAGGATAAGATTCAGGCGGATATTGAGAGGGACTTCATCATGACGCCCGAACAGGCCCTCGAATACGGTCTGGTGGACCATATCATCGCATCCGGATCGGAAAAAAGCGGCCGGTGATTTTTCCCCGGATGTCACCGCCGGACTGTCCGGGCCGTGAATGCAAACAACGCGAGAGAGAACGATGACAGATAAACCTCAAGGCCGAGCTCCTGAGCCGATCCGATGCAGTTTCTGCGGCCGAGGCCAGGACCAGGCCGTGAAAATGATCGCCGGCCGGGGAGGTGTCACCATCTGTGATCATTGTGTCCGAACCGCTTCGTCGATTTTCAGCGAGAAGAATACGCCGGTTTCTGAAAATCAGGCGCCGATTCCGGGAGAGTGCCCGACGCCGCGGGAAATCAAGAACGAACTGGACGCCTATATCATCGGCCAGGATACGGCGAAAAAGAAAGTGGCCGTCGCCGTTTACAATCATTACAAAAGGATTCAACTCTCCCAGGAGGAGGACCGGGACGTTGAGTTGGCCAAGAGCAACATCCTTCTGATCGGGCCCACGGGCACCGGGAAAACCCTCATGGCCCAGACCCTGGCCCGCATGCTCTCGGTTCCCTTCGCCATCGCCGACGCCACGACCCTGACAGAGGCGGGTTATGTCGGCGAAGATGTCGAGAACACGCTTCTTAAGCTTTTGCATGCCGCCGGGAACAGCCCGGAGAAGGCCCAGAAAGGCATCATCTATATCGATGAAATCGACAAGATCGGTCGCAAAAGCGAGAATCCGTCCATTACCCGGGATGTGTCCGGAGAGGGCGTCCAGCAGGCCCTGCTCAAAATCATCGAAGGCACGGTGGCCAACGTCCCGCCTCAGGGTGGAAGAAAGCATCCCCACCAGGAATTCATCCCCATCGACACCACTCACATCCTCTTCATTTGCGGCGGCGCCTTTGTCGGCTTGGACGATATCATCGCGGAACGTCTGGGCCGGTCCCAGATGGGTTTCCGAACCGGACCGCCCGCACAAATCCGGAATGCGCAGTCTGTGAATGATCTCCTGAATCGCCTGACTCCGCAGGATCTCATCAAATACGGGCTCATTCCGGAACTCGTCGGGCGCATTCCCGTCATCGCCGCATTTTCCGAGCTGTCCGAAAAAGACCTGGTGGAAGTTCTCGCCAAGCCCAGAAATTCCCTCATCCGGCAGTACCGGAAAATCTGTGGTCTGGAGGGCGTCGATCTGCGCTTTACGGACGAGGCCCTGGCCGCCATCGCCCGAAAGACAATGGAGCGGAAACTGGGAGCCCGCGGCTTGCGGGCCATCATGGAAAATCTCATGCTGGATATCATGTACCACCTGCCGTCGGAGAGCCTGGGGATGTCCATCGAAATCACCCGGGACATGGTGGAAGACGAAGAGTTGAGTTTCGAAAGGCTCATGCGGGCCGTAGGAGTATGATTCATGGCTGATTCCCCGGAAAAAAACGAAATCATCCGCAATATCCCCTTGATTCCTCTTCGGGATCTCGTGGTTTTTCCTTCCACACTGGTCCCGTTTATCGTCGGGCGGCCGTCGTCCATCCAGGCTCTGGAAAAAGCCGCGGAAAAGGACAAGATGATCTTTCTGGCGGCCCAGATGGATGCGTCCGTCGACAATCCGTCGCCGCGCGACATTTACTCCGTGGGCGTGACCGCCCGGATCATCCGGACCGTCAAGACCGACGACAAGAACATGAAGGTCATTGTCGAGGGAAAGGCCCGGGCCCGGATCATCGAATACCTCAGCACTTATCCGTACTATCAGATTCTGGCCAAGGTCGTCCATGAAGCCGAAGGCGCCTCTCCGGCGGCCTCAAAGGACCTCCTGAAGAGAGTCCTGGTCCTTTTCGAGGAGTATCTCAAAATCAACCAGCACGCCAACATGGATTCGATCATCCCCGCATTGAGGGAAAACACGCCCGACCGCATTGCGGACATCATCGCCTCTCATATCCATCTCCCGCTTGAAGAAAAGCAGAATATCCTCGAAACGATTCACAGTCACGAACGATTGAGACGCCTGCATTTCATCCTGGAAAACGAGATTCTCAAGATTCATTCCGCCATGCCGCGCGAAGGGGAAAAAAGCGGCAAACGGCGCGGCTACAAAGAGGCCGGGATCAAGGGCATGATGAGCACCCCCGGCCAGAGGAAGGAAGACCAGCCGAACGAGATCGAGGAATTGAGGCGTAAGGTCTCCCAGGCCCGCATGCCGGCCGATGCCGAGGAAAAGGCCCTCAAGGAGATCGAGCGGCTTGAGGCCATGCCCCCCATGTCGGCCGAAGCGACGGTCAGCCGGAACTACCTGGATTGGCTCATCGCCATGCCCTGGAACAAGAAATCCCGCGAGAAACGTGATCTCAAGGAAGCCGAACGCATTCTCAACGAAGATCACTACGGATTGGATAAGGTCAAGGAAAGAATCCTGGAATACCTTTCGATCCGCCAGCTTGTTAAAAATCCGCGCGGCGTCATCCTGGCGTTTCTCGGGCCGCCGGGCGTCGGAAAGAGTTCGCTGGGCAAGTCCATCGCCCGGGCGACGGGACGAAAATTCGTCCGACTGTCCCTGGGCGGGGTCCGCGACGAGGCCGAAATCCGGGGCCATCGCCGGACCTATATCGGGGCCTACCCGGGCCGTATCATTCAAATGATCAAGCGCTCGGGGACCAAGAACCCCGTCTTTCTCCTGGACGAAGTCGACAAGATGAGCATGGACTTCCGCGGCGATCCGGCTTCCGCCCTGATGGAAGTTTTGGATCCCGAACAGAACAACACCTTCCTGGACCACTATATCGATACCGATTTCGACCTGTCCCAAGTCATGTTCGTCGTCACGGCCAACATGCTGGAACCCATCCCCAAGCCCCTCATTGATCGCATGGAAATCATCCGGATTCCCGGATATATGGAGGAGGAAAAACTCCAGATCGGCAAGAAGTTCCTCCTGCCCAAGCAGATGGAAGCGCACGGCCTGACGGCGGACAACCTGCGGTTCAGCGACCGGGCCCTTCTGAAAATCATCGACAGCTACACCCGGGAAGCCGGTGTCCGGAACCTGGAGCGTGAAATCACGACGGTCTGCCGCAAAGTGGCCAAACAGGTTGTTTCCAAGGGGAAGGGCCATAAGGTGACGGTCACGCCTCGGAATATCGAGACCTTTCTCGGAATTCCGAAATTCCGCCGCATGGAAATCGACAAGGCGGACGAGGTGGGCGTTTCCATCGGCATGGCCTGGACGGAGTTCGGAGGCGAACTGCTGACCTTCGAAGCCATGAAAACCCACGGCAAAGGCAGCTTCACTCTGACCGGACATCTCGGGGAAATCATGCAGGAATCCGCCCAAGCGGCCTTCAGCTATGTCCGGGGCAAGATCTGTGAACTGGACATCGGCCGCGAACTCCATAAAAATTTCGATATCCATGTTCACGTTCCCGAAGGCGCCACCCCCAAGGAAGGGCCCTCGGCCGGAATCACCATCGCCGTCTCCATCATCTCGCTGCTCACCGACATTCCTGTGAACAAAAGGATCGTCATGAGCGGAGAGATCACGCTGAAAGGCAAGGTCCTTCCCGTCGGCGGCATCAAGGAAAAACTCCTGGCCGCTTACCGGGAAGGCATGCGCGAGGCGATCCTGCCTTTCGACAACAAGGCCGACCTCAAGGATCTGCCGAAAAATCTCAAGCAGAACATGACCATCCATCTTGTCGAAAACATGGACGAGGTGCTGAAACTCGTTCTGACCCGGCCCCTGCCGCCTCAGCCCGCGGACAAGGCGGACATATCCTGCAAGGAAAACGTGAAGGAGCCCCAGCTGACGAACTGATGTCCGGGGCGAAAAGGACAACGGAGGAAAGACCCACATGGAAGACACGGCCAACAACAAATCCAAACAACGAGGTAAAGTTATGAAAGAGTACAATCTCGTCGACCTGGAAGAAAAGGACATCGCCCAGATCAAGAAGATCGCGGCCTCCATGGACATTCCCGAGGACGAGATCGAAAATGTCAGCAAGCACCATGTGATTTTCAAGATTTTCGAAGCCCAGGCCAAGAAACAGGGATTGTTGTTTTCCGAGGGCGTCCTGGAGTGTCTGGAAGACGGGTTCGGGTTCCTGCGGGCTCCGGAGTTCAGCTACCTGCCCAGCCAGGACGACATCTATGTCTCTCCCTCTCAGATCCGCAAATTCCAGCTCCGCACGGGCGACACGATCTCGGGCGTCGTCCGCGCTCCTAAAAACGGCGAGAAATATTTCGCTCTCATTAAAATCGAAGCCGTCAACTTCCTCCATCCCGACGTCATCATCGAAATGCGGCGGAACGTCAAGTTCGAAGGCCTGACCCCCCTGTATCCTTACGAACTCATCAAGCTCCAGGACGGCAACCCCAAAAACATGTGCGCCCGGATCATGGAGCTGCTGACCCCCATCGGCAAGGGACAGAGGGGCCTGATTGTCTCGCCGCCCCGGGCCGGAAAAACGACCCTGCTCAAAACCATCGCCAATTCCATCGAGAAAAACCATCCCGAGATGTACCTCATCGTTCTTCTCATCGCCGAAAGGCCGGAGGAAGTCACGGATTTCAGAAGAAGCGTCTCCGGCGAAGTTGTCGCTTCCACCTTCGATGAGCCTCCGACGCGGAACGCCCAGGTGACCAACATTGTCCTCGAAAAGGCCAAAAGACTTGTTGAAATCAAGAGGGACGTGGTCATTCTCCTCGACTCCATCACACGACTGGCCCGGGCTCATAACGCCATCGTTCCGCCTTCGGGGAAGGTCCTCTCGGGCGGTATCGATGCCAACGCCTTGAACAAACCCAAGAAATTCTTCGGTTCCGCCCGCAAGATCGAAGAGGGCGGCAGCCTCACCATCATGGCGACGGCCCTGGTCGACACCGGAAGCCGGATGGACGAGGTCATTTTCGAGGAATTCAAGGGAACCGGCAACATGGAAATCAACCTCGACCGCCGTCTGGTCGACAAGCGGTTGTTCCCGGCCATCGACATCACCCGGTCCGGAACCCGCAAGGAAGAACTGCTCATCGACGACGTCGATCTCAACCGGATCTGGATTCTCCGCAAGGTTCTGAGTCAGCTCAATGAAGTCGAAGCCATGGAACTTCTGGCCGAAAAACTGGGCAAAACCAAGACGAACCAGGACTTTCTGAATGCCATGAGCAAGGGCCTGTAAATCCGCCCGGGCGGACCCAAGTCCCGCCGATCCTGATCCAACCCAAAACCGATCTTCTGAGCCTTTGTCTTTCCGGTCAGACTGGAAAAAAAATCGCCGGTGTGATTTTTGTGGGGACCGACGACATCATGAGAGGTTCGGCGCCTGAGGGCGCACCGCTCGGCCTCTGTCCGGACGGATTCGTCGTCATGACGGCAAAGTCCCATGTTCTCGACCGGATGTTCGATCAAACGGGCCTGAGCTGGCGGACGCATCTCAGCCGGTCGTTGCGCGAACGGAAGCCCCGGTCCCTGAACGCGAACGGATTGATTGTCGAGATGGCGGCCTATCCCCAGTGGGAAGACAGAACGGCGCCGAACGTCCTCGGGGTTCTGCCGGGAAAGGATTCGGTCCTGAAGGACGAAATCATCCTGATCGGCGGCCATCTCGACCATCTCGGCGTCGATCATGACGGAACGATCTACAACGGAGCCGACGACAATGCCGCTTCGGTGGGCGTCATTCTGGAAATCGTCCGGGTTCTTCAGGCCCGGGGTTTCGAGCCCGCGAGAACCCTGGTCTTTGCGGCCTGGGCGGCCGAGGAACTGGGCCTGCGGGGATCCCGCTTTTATGTCGAAAATCCGGTCTATCCTCTGGATAAAACAGCTGTTTACATCAATCTGGACATGGTCGGCACAGGAAGCGACGCCCTGGTCGTCGGCGGGATGTGGGAGTTTTCCGGAATGTTCGATCGGGTGACATCCCGGATGTCGACACGCTTCAGAGACAAGTTCGTTCCCCGCTTCGACTATCGGGGATCCGACCACACATCCTTTCTGAATGCCGGCGTGAAGGCCCTCAGTTTGAGGACCGGCGCTATCCTGACACGGGGGTTGGACGATGAGCATCCCGAATACCATCGTCCGGGGGACGTCGCTTCCACGATCGATCCCGACCTTCTGGCCTTCGTCGCCGCTTACCACATCGAGATGCTGGAATATTTGGCCGAAACCCGGGACGATCTTTTTCGTCCTGAAGATCGCATCGAATATCTCCATAAGACAAGTTTCGTCGCCGACATGCACTGCGACACGATCGGCCGCTTTTTGGACGGGGAAGATTTGGGCCGGGATAACCCGTCCGGACATATCGACATCCCCAAACTCCGGGAGGGCGCCGTTGACCTTCAAGTCTTTGCCTGTTTTGTCGCCCCCCCGGACAGTGATGCGGCCGAGGCGCAAGGCGTCATCAGGGGATTCGCCCAGGTCGATGCGGTTCACCGCCTTATCGAACAGAACACGGACGACCTCCATCTGATCCTGTCTCCCGAGGATCTCCGGCATCTTCGGGGCGTGAGGAAAACGGGCGTTCTGATCGCCGTCGAAGGAGGCTATGCCATCGCCGGAGATTTGGCCTTGCTTCGGTCGTTTCACCGTTCCGGAGTCCGCCTGATGACACTGACACACTGGTTGGGGACGGGGTGGGCCGACGCCTCGGGCGACCCCGAGCCCGTTCACGGCGGTTTGACGGACTTCGGCCGCGAGGTCGTCCGGGAAATGAACCGCCTGGGGATGATCATCGACGTCTCGCATGCCCATGATGAAACATTTTGGGATGTCATCCGCGAGACACGGGCACCGATCGTCGCCTCCCATTCCTGCTCTCGCGCTTTATCCGACCACCATCGCAATCTGTCCGACGACATGCTCAAGGCTCTGGCCGAAAACGGGGGAGTCATCGGCATCAATTTCCTGCCGGATTTCCTGAACGTCGAAAACGCCCGCCGCCTGGACACGCTGCGTACGGATCTCCTCCGGAAATACGGCTTGCCGGAAGACCGGAGGATTCTCGAAGCTGCCGATCCCGGAACGGTCGCCTTCTTCCGGGAGGAATTCGATCGCGAAAGCGGAATCTTGCGGAAGAATCTTCCGGCGGTCAATGTCGGAACAGTTGTCGACCACATCGATCATATCGTCAAGGTCACGGGAAGCGCCGACCATGTCGGACTGGGCTCGGATTTCGACGGAATCAGCAGCACGCCACAAGGGCTCGAGCATATCGGCCGGATCGCCGCCGTGACCGCGGAACTCCATCGCCGTGGCTACACCGAAAACGACATCCGGAAAATCCTCGGCGGAAATTTCCTGCACATCTTCCAGAAGGTGTCGTCTTTGAAGGAATGACGGTCCTCAAAGCCTGAGCGTTGATAATCTTGTAAATAAAAGAATATAAATAAGATAAGGCATTTGGTTGACATGGGACTGGGGGGTTGGTATATTCAGCCGGACCCCTGTCCCGGCGGGGCGGGGGAGGGAACATTGACACAAAAGGAGATGTGAGCCATGAACCCCGAAGAATTCATCGAACGTCAGGTGGCCCATATCCGCCGAACCGTGGGTCATGAGGGAACCGCCGTCAATGCCCTGTCAGGTGGCGTCGATTCGTCCGTCGTCACCCTGATCGGCCACAGGGCATTGGGAGATCGTTTGAAGACAGTATTCATTGATAACGGTCTCATGCGTGAGGGCGAACCGGAAAGGGTTGCGGCCCTGTTCCAAACTCTCGGAGTGCATGTGAATGTCATCAAGGCCCGAAGGGAATTTTTTGAAGCCCTCAAGGGCCTGGTCGATCCTGAAGAAAAGAGGGAAGCCGTCACCCAGGCATTCTATAAGGATGTTTTCGGCCGGATCGTCAGGGAAGGCGGAGCCCGCTACCTCCTTCAGGGAACGATTTTAACGGACGTCGACGAAACCGTCGCCGGAATCAAGCGGCAGCACAATGTGTTCGAGCAGCTCGGCATCGATCCACAGGATGCCTTCGGATACAAGATTATCGAGCCTCTCGTGGAGCTGCGAAAGGACGGTGTGCGCAAGGTCGGGAAAGCTCTGGGGTTGCCGCCCGAACTCTTCCAACGGATCCCGTTTCCCGGACCGGCATTGGCTGCGCGCATCATCGGAGAGGTTACGCCGGAACGCGTGGAAACAATCCGGAAGGCGACGTCGATCGTTGAAGATATCCTGGGCGGACAAAAAGCCTTTCAATATCTGGCGGTGCTCCATGAGGACCGTGTCACCGGAATTCGGGACGGACGGAGGGACTTCGGGCAGCAAATCGAAGTGCGCTGCTGGGACAGCGTGGACGCCCGGGAAGCCCGCCCGACCGCCTTGGCTTTCGACATTCTCGAACGGTTGGCACGGGAGATCACATCGAAGGTCCCAGGCGTCGTCAGCGTCACATACAACATCACTTCGAAACCACCGTCGACGATCGAAGCCATTTGAGAAAATAGTCCCGTAAAAGGGCGCCTGCGCCATTCACACAAAATCGGCATTTATGCAAGGTCGGACCATGACGAAATCCACTGGTGCATAAAACAAGTGCGCGAAGATATCCACAATGTGTGAAGATTGCGTATCTTAATGAAAATAAAAGAAATAAAAATTAGTCATTAATAGCGTCGCATAAGATATATTATGTCAACTAATATGCATCATAAGCTGAGAATTCTGGATCCTGCCAAGGTAATGAACTTAGCTTCAGATCAATTTCCTCGCGCGATCTCAAATCCCGGCACGGTTTTGTGCGGCGCCCAAAGTTTCTTTGTGGGAATTATCAGCCGCGCGATCTGAGTTTGTTAAGAATATTTTCCAGGATCTGGATGATTTCGGTTCGTGTTACGGTTTGCTGCTTGAATTCGATTCGGAGTTTATATTTATCCGAATCTTCAGGAATGTAATTATAAACGTAATATTTAAGCTTCCTGGATTTCTTCCCCTTGATCATTTTCGACAAATCACGGGTGTCCTCACGAGTTAAGCGTCTCTTGATGATTTCATCGACCAGGGCTTCCATATCGGCTTCTGTTTTCTGCTTGGCGATTTCGATGACGGTACTGCGGCTCATGAATTTGGATCCGGAAATTTTTTCGCGCAGGTGCTTGGGAATTCTTGAGATGGACAAAATTTCCGTTATGGAAGACCTGGCTTTTCCGATTTTATCAGAAATTTGCTGATGATTATAGCTATAAAGTGTGGCCAGGGTGTTCAAACCATCTGCTTCCTCGAAAATATTGAGGTCTTTTCTCTGTAGATTCTCTATCAAGGCGATTTCCACTGCCTCGTTTTCATCCACATTCATTTCGATACAGGGAACTTCGTTTAACCCGACGTTTTTGGAGGCGACATATCTGCGTTCTCCGGCAATAATATCAAAACGGTCGCCTTTTGGACGGACAAGAATGGGTTCAAGGACGCCTTTCGCCCTGATGGAATCCATAAGCTCCTGGATGTTTCCTAGCTCGCTTCTCGCCTGATGCGGATTCGGGTCGATCCTGTCGACGGATATCATGCGAATCCTGGGCGCCGCTGTTCGCGAAGATATGAGATCGACGTAGTGCCCCTCGTGTTTCATGCGGAATTGTTCCGGCAAACCGGATTTTTTACTTTTCTGCACGGCGTAATATCTCCTCGGCGGCTTTCATATATTGGATGGCCCCGATGGAATCCGGAGCAAATGTGAAAATGGATTCCTTGAAGGCCGGACTTTCCTCGAGCTTAACGCTTTTGGATATGAAGACTTTGATGAGCTTGTCTTGAAAAACATTTTTTATCCGATCAACGACATCCTTGCCGAGGTTCGTTCTCTTATCATGAAGTGTGATTAAAACACCGAGAATGTGGAGATTGGGATTGGCTATTCGTCGAACTTTATCGATTGTCTCCAGAAGATCGTCTGTCCCCTCCATGCACAGATAAGAAGATTGAATGGGAATCAAAACGCTTTCGGCGGCGACAAGTGCGTTCAGTGTAATTAATCCGAGGGTCGGTGGAGTATCAATAAAAATGAAATCATATTTTTTCCGGATGGGTTCCAACTTGTCCTTGAGTCGAAAATGACCATCAAATTCGCCAATAAGCGATGGTTCGATTTTGGCCATGGCGATGCGAGAGATGGCCACTTCGAGTCCGGGGATATTGGAGGCAGTCGTTGCCGACTCAATTTTTTCGTTTTTATCCATAAGAACTTCGTAAAGAGATTTCTCCAAAACTTTCGGATCATTGACGCAGGATATTGTGCTGTGGGCTTGGGGATCCAAATCGACAAGCAAAACTTTTTTACCCATAAAAGCCAGGGCTGAACAGATATTGATTGTTGTTGTGGTTTTTCCAACTCCGCCTTTTTGATTTGTGACAGCGATGATCAAGAGCGGCCTCCCCGACTAACATAGAATCAGGCTTTTTGGTTCATAAATCTTATAACCCACTTCCCTGAAAAAAGCAAACTATATTTTCGACCAATGTCGGCATGCCGACACCAGTATAAGTGAATGATAATAGTATAAATATATGAATTCAAACGAATTTGTTTGTCATGGCTTCTTAAGGATTTTCAATTTTTTTCAGCGCTGGAAACGGTTTGAAGCCTTTTTCCTCCAGCTTCCCGTTTATATCTTCTATCTTATTTATTATCAATGTGTTATATGTCTCTATTGCCGAATCCAAAAGTTGATTGATGTCGGCAAGCAAATTGATTTCAGCGCGTGTCGGTGCGGACGGATAACCGGAAATGGAGTTTCCGAGAATCATCAGAAGGAATGCCGGATGCCCTCCCCTAAGGGATGTCTCCCAGTCGGCCTGAAAGACGCCCATGCGCGGCGGACTGATGTTTTTTTCGAGGGGAACAAGAAAATATTTCAGATCTTCCCGGTCCCGGGTGAAATCCGGAATCGTCTCCCGGATTTTTTCCATATCGTTTTCCAGGCTGTTTAGATGCCTTCGGATATTGGCCAAGGCTGTGATGACAATCCCCATTTTCTGAGACGTTTTCAGAACATCGCCCAAAGCCGCCATGGCTTCCTGACGCTCGTCATTCGGAAAAACCACTCTCGGATCGGGGCGAATTTTCAGGGGGACACTCACGTTCCTCTCCTTGAATTCAACAGTCAAATGATAAAGGCCCGGAGCAACGGTTGTGAGCCCGGTCATGCCGGTCAGGGAAGGGTTATATTTTTTTCCATCGGAGGCGAAGGGAATCGTTTGAAGATTCCAGATTTCCCTATGGAGACCGGGATTTCGCGGCAGATTGATTTCCGCTGCCATCTCCCCCGATTCGTCCCTGACGGCGATTTTGATCTTGTCCTTGTTTTCATCCTTCAACCACATTGTGAGAATCGCACCCGGCGACACGTTTCTTCCGGCGAAGACCGGCCGGCTGTAGGGCTCCCCTCTTGTCGAAAGATGGAAATCGGTCACCGGCCTGGGCTTGAAAACATGGAAATCCGAAGCCAGAATCTCCGGAGACATGTCCTGAAGGAATGAGATGTCGTCCAGAATCCAGACGCCCCGGCCGTGGGTTCCGGCGATCAGATCGTTTTCCCGGGGATGCACCACAAGGTCATGGACGGCCACGGTCGGCATGTTGTTCTTGAGGGAAAACCAGCTCAGGCCGCCGTCAAGGGATGCAAAGACCCCGAATTCCGTTCCGACGTAGAGCAATCGGCTGTTTTTCGGGTCTTCCCGGACGACGTGAATCCAGCCCAAAGGGGGAAGATCGGCTCTCAGGGATTTCCATGTGCGCCCGAAGTCGCTGGTTTTAAAGAGGTAAGGGGCATAATCGTCGGTTCGGTGAGCGTCGAAGGCCGCATAGACCGTTCCGGCCTCATGATGCGACGCCTCGACCCGGGAACACCATGTGCCCCTGGGCAAACCCGGGATCCGGCCCGCGACATTCGTCCAGGTTTTCCCGCCGTCCCGGGTAAGCTGGAGGTTTCCGTCATCCGTCCCGCACCAGATGACATCGGGGTCCAGGGGCGATTCGGCGATGGTCGTGATCGTGCAATGCATTTCGGCGCCGGAGTTTTCCAGAAATATCGGTCCGCCTGAATCCTTCTGCTTTGCGGGATCGTCCGTCGTCAGGTCGGGGCTGATGATGTCCCAGGATCGGCCGCCGTCCCGGGTGCGAAAGAGGAAATTTCCCCCCGTATAGACCGTCTTGGAATCATGGGAGGAGATCAAAACCGGGGAATTCCAGTTGAATCGATAAGGCCGCGCGTCCAAAGGCGCCGTCGGACGAATCGATTTGCTGCGGCCGATGTGAAGATTGTGTCTCACCAGGCCGTTCATCTGGGAATTGGCGTAGACGACGGCATGATCCTCGGGATCGGGCCTGACGAAAAACCCGTCTCCCCCGTTGATCATGACCCAATCCTCGTTGAGAACACCTCTTGGATCCAGGGACGTGTTCGGTCCGCCCCAGGAACCGTTGTCCTGCAAACCGACATGGACATGGTAGGGATGGCGCATATCGAAGCCAACTTGGTAGACTTGAGCCAGATCCATGGACTGGACGGCCGACCAGGTCGTCCCGCCGTCATGAGAGATGTCGATTCCGCCGTCGTTGCCGTTGATGAGATGCCGGGGATTG
Source organism: Acidobacteriota bacterium (assembly GCA_033549365.1). NCBI lineage: Bacteria > Pseudomonadati > Acidobacteriota > Acidobacteriota bacterium. The sequence continues at coordinate 89,044 of JAWSUF010000006.1, read as the reverse complement.
GCCGGGTTGATCCATAGAGCGTGGTGATCGGGATGGACACCCGCCCCGATGCTCCGGAAACGGCGTGCCCCGTCGTTGGAGACGTGGAGTCCCGTGGACAGGACATAGACCGTGGCGTCGTTCGTCGGATCGACATGGATGCGGCTGTAATAAAAGGGGCGCGTCATGACCCGGCGGTAGGTCGCGTTGTCGCACATTCTTTCCCACGTTGCGCCTTTATCTTCGGAACGCCAAATTCCGGCATCCGCATGTTCGATCAGGGCGTAGACGACGCCCTCGCGGCTTCTGGAAACGCCGATCCCGATCCGTCCGAGGAGGCCTTCAGGGAGATCCCGGGTCAGGCGATCCCAAGTCGCTCCTCCGTCGGTCGACTTGTACAGACCGCTTCCCGGTCCTCCGCTCGAGAAATGCCAAGGAAGACGCCGGTATTCATAGGCGGCGGCGTAGAGAATCCGGGAGTCGAAGGGATCCATCGCCAACTCCGCAATTCCTGTATTATCATCAAGATACAGGACATGAGACCAGCTCGTTCCGCCGTCCGTGGTTTTATAGACGCCGCGTTCGCCGTTGGGTCCCCAGAGATGGCCCATGGCGGCGACATAGACGATGTTGGGGTCTCCCCTGTTGATAAGAATCCGGCTGATGTGCCTCGTTTCAGTGAGTCCCCTATGCGTCCATGTTTTTCCCGCGTCAACAGACTTGTAAACGCCGTCTCCGATCGTCACGCTGTTCCGGCAGGTCGCCTCCCCCGTTCCCGCCCAGACGATGTCAGGATGGGACTGGGACACGGCCACGGCGCCGACGGAGACGGTGTTTTCCTTGAAGAAAACCGGATTCCAGGTATGCCCTCCGTTTTCGGTTTTCCAGATGCCGCTCGGGCCGATGGCGGCATAGACGATCCAGGGTTCCGCCTCGACGGCCTGGATATCGACGGTTCGGCCGCCCATCACGGCGGGTCCGATATTCCGCCAGGACAATTTTTCAAAAACGGCGCCGACGGCCTCGGCGCGCTGTCCGTTCAATTCCGCGGCGGCGACAATCAAGAGAGCGATCGGGAGAAGAGCCCCGATGAGCGAAAATCTTCCTGATGTTTTCGCATGAAACATGCAAACCTCCTTCAGAACACAGATAATCACCGATAAACTTTAATACGGCTATCGCTTATTGAGGTTCAAAGACAGGAGAATTTTCATGCGGCCGAACAGTCTTGTATAATAAGATCCGGAGGTGCGATATTTCCATCGTTAACGGAAAATTAATTCTGTGCACATTGCCGGTTAACATGTCCTCCGCATAATCCCCCCGTGCATCGAGGGATGCGCAAAAATATCAAGGAGAATAAGCACATGAAAAAGGCCAATTTCGTGCTTCTGGCGGTACTCGTTTTCGGCCTCGGCTCCGCCTCGCTTCAAGCCCAGGGCAAGTTCGACGGCTACATGATTCCCGAATATTACATGTACCTGACAAGCTCCAACAAAGACCTGGAGGGAAGCCACGGCCTGTGGTTCCGGCGGATCTATTTCACCTACAACAACGCCGTCACAGACGGGATTTCAATGAGATTCCGCCTGGAAATGAACTCGCCCGGAAACTACACCTCAACGTCCGCTCTCACGCCCTATGTCAAGGACGCCTATCTCCGGTTCAAGCTCGCCGGCCAGAACGTTTCTGTCGGACTCCAGGGACCGCCGACGTATGAACAGGTGGAAAGCGTCTGGGGCCACCGGCCGCTCGAAAAAACCCCTCTGGATCACTTCGGCCTTCGCTCATCCCGCGACCTCGGCATTTCGGTGGCCGGCAATCTGGATGAAAAGAAGACCATCGGCTACACCCTGATGTACGGCATCGGCAACGCCAGCGGGGAAACCAACAAAGGCAAGATGCTCTACGGAGCCTTGAGTTTCAAACCCGTCAAGGGCATGTTTATTGAATTCTACGGCGATTACGAAAAGCAGACGGAAGACAGAACCTTTTACGTCTATCAGGGCTTCATTTCCTACTCGGGTGATTTCGGCCGGTTCGGTTTTCTGTACGCCAATAAAAACCAGGACATTGCCGGTGCCAAGCGTGACTACGGCATGGTCTCCGGCTTCGCGGTCATCAAGGGCGGCGAGAGGGTCGAGATCATCGGCCGCTACGACAAGTGTATCGGAGACGGCTGGGAACAAGGGTTCAGCGGAGGCCGCGCCTACTTCCCCTTCCCCAACAACGTCAAGACGAATTACATCATCGCCGGCGTCAGCTATCTGGCCGCGAAGAACGTCTGGATTATTCCCAACATCAAGTACGCCTTCTTCGACAAGCCGGAAAACCGCGATGCCCCCGACGCCCACATGTGGGCCAACTTCACCCTGTATTTCAAATTTTGAAAGGCCGGCTCCGGCTTTTTTTTAGACGCCGCCGATCTGGAGCTCCCGGATCCGGAAGGTCGGGGCGGTCAGTCCCCGGTTGAGATCGAGATCGTTTCCGACCATATCGATGCCGTTGAGCATTTCCTCAGCGCTTCCGGCTGCGGTCAATCCTCGGACCGGGTGGACGATTTTGCCGTTTTCGATCCAGAATCCGGCCACGCCGCCGCTGAAATGGCCGTTCACGGGATTGATGCCGTAGCCCGTCACTTCCGTGACCAGAAGGCCGCGCCGGGTGGCCCGAACGATGTCTTCAGGCTTATGGATTCCGGCTTCCATATAAAAATTATGGGGTCCGATGCCGGGCAGGCTGGAAAAACCGCCCCGGGAGGCGTTTCCCGTGCTTTGAACACCGGCCCGTGCGGCGACGATGGTGTTGTACAGATAGCCGCGGAGAACGCCCTTTTCGACGATGACCCGGGTGCGTTTGGGGACTCCCTCGCCGTCGAAGGGGGCGCTCGCAGGGCCTTTGGGGCGGAGGCCGTCGTCGATCAGGGTCATCAGTCCCGAGCCGATTTTCCGGTCGAGTTTTCCGGCCAGAAAACTCGCCCCCTGGAGAACGCGTTCGCCGTTGACGGCGCCGAGAATCCCCCCGAGAAGGGCGTAAGCGACGTCGGCATCAAAGACAACGGACGCTCTCTGGGTTTTGACCGGCTTGGCGCCGAGCATCCGCCAGGCTTTCCAGGCCGCCCGCTCAGCCACCTCCGGTACGGTTTTGAGATCGGCAAAGAACCGGCGGCCGCAGGATTCGCCTCCCGAGGACCGTTCGTCGTCCTTGGCGGCCACAACGGACACGCCGAAGGAACAGCTCGTTGCCCGATAACTTTTAAGAAGGCCGTGGGAGTTGGCCAGGGCGATCTCTCCCTCCCCTTCCCCATAATTGGCTCCACCGCTCAGCGTGATGCGGGCGTCTTTCAGGGCCGTCTCCTCGGCCTTGAGGGCCAGATCGATTTTCCTTTCCAGGGGGATGGTCTCGATCTCGGGATCGTAGAGGGGGCCGGCATCGCCGACACCGGGATCGTCGGGGAGAATGTTGTTCGGATCGGGTGTTGTGATCCGGGCGAAGGAGATGGCACGCTCGATGGCCTTTTCGCAGGTTTTTTCGGAAAGATCGTTCGAATGGGCGAAGGCCATGGCGTTTTTGACGAAGACGCGGAATCCGGCGCCCCGGCCGGCCGCTTCCTGCACGGTTTCAACGGCGCCGTTCCGGATGCGGACGCTCAACCGCCGTCCCGATTCGACATAGACCTCGGCCGCGTCGGCGCCTTTTTTCAGACACTCCGCGACATATCGTTCAGCCGTTTCCCTGATGTTCATAGGAATCTCCTTTCTCCGCTTTCCCTAGGCCCGGGCCCGCGATCCGCCGACATTGATGCCCCGGATCCGGACGGTGGGCTGTCCGGCCGTGACTTCAGCCATCTGGCCTTTGCCGCAGATTCCCGGTCCGAAGTCCAGGTCGTCCCCCACGGCGTCGATGCCGGCGATGACATCCAGACAGTTTCCGATCAGAGTGGCGCCGCGGACGGGAACGGTTTTTTTGCCGTTCTCGATCAAGTAGGCTTCCCGGCAGGTGAAGTTGAAAACGCCCGTCGTCGGGTTGACGCTCCCTCCGCTCAGGCTCTGAACGTAAAGGCCGCTTGGCGTCGAGGCCAGAATATCGGCCGGGGTGTCCTTCCCTTTTTCGATGAAGGTGTTGGTCATCCGGGGAATCGGGATATAGTGGAAACTTTCCCGCCGGCCGTTTCCCGTCCGTTCCATTCCGAGCTGTTTGGCCGAAAGGACGTCGGTCATGTACTTGACCAGAACGCCGTTCTCGATGAGGACGTTCCTCTGCATGGGCGTGCCCTCGTCGTCGAAATTCTTTGTGCCGCGGAAGTTGGGAAGAGTGCCGTCGTCGACCATGGTGAAGACGTCGGAGGCGACTTTTTGTCCCATCCTGCCGACAAAGACTCCGGTTTCCCGGGCGATGTTGTCGGCTTCGAGCGGATGGCCGACGGCCTCGTGAACCAGCACGCCTCCCCAGCCGTTCTGCATCACGACGTCCATGCGGCCGGCCGGTGCATCCTGGGCCTCCAGCATGGCGATGGATTCGCGGGCGCAGGCCCGGGCCACCTCCTCAGGGGTGACCTCGTCGAAAACCTCGATGCCCGAATGGCGGCTGAGGCGCTCCCGGCCCATGTGCGAGGCCGCGCCGTCCCGGCCGAGCGTCTGAACGATGAAGAAAATGTGCGGCAGTTCGTCGCTGAGGTAGAGCCCCTCGCTGTTGGCGACGACGCGGCCGCGGATCTCGTCGTAATAATCGATGGAAGCCATCCGGATCCGGGAGTCGAAGGCCAGGGCGGCGTCATCGGCCCTCTTCATGATATCCAGCCGCTTTTCGTCGGCCACCTCTCCCAGGGGCACCTTGACCGTAATATAGGAAGGCCGCTTCTCCTCCTTCACGGGAACCGCCGCGGTTGCCGCGCCGCTTCGAGCGATGGCCGAGGCCGTCTGCGCGGCGCGGAGAAGCACCTCTTCGGTGATTTCGTCAGTGTAGGCGAATCCCGTCTTGTCTCCGGCGATGACCCGGACTCCGGCCCCGCGGCTGATGCCGGTTACGGCGCTCTTGAATTTCGATTCCTCCATCAGGATTTTGCGTGTAACCCGATGTTCGGCGTAGACGTCGGCGAAATCGCCGCCCGTTTCAAGAGCCTTCCGGATCACCCGGTCCAGAACGGATTTGTCGACTTCGAGCGACTCAGGACGCCGGCCCGCCTTGACGCAGGACAGCATCGCGGGGGACACGGCCAAAACCGCCCCGCCCTTGAGGCTGAGCTCGAGAAACCTCCGGCGAGGGATGTCCGCGGTGAAAAATCGTGGATAACTCATGGTCCTCCCCTGACGTGAAATGTTCGACGCGGCGCCCACCGGGATTTTTCGGGATTACGGAAACGGCGGGCGGTGCGATTCATACCGGATCATTATAACCCAAAATTTTTCTTGTCGGAACCCGGACTTTGGATGAATCGGAGGCCTGTCAAACGGAAGCCAAATACGATAAAATGCCTTCTTATGAAAAAGGCCGGCCCATGAGCGACAAAAAGATCACCGTCACCATCAGCCCGGAAAGGATTCGGTGGGCGGCGAAGCAAGGCGATCGAATGTCCGGCATCATCCAAAGCGCCGGGATCGATCTCCGGTCCGAGTGCGGAGGAAAAGGAACCTGCGGGCAGTGCCGGATTCGGGTGATCTCGGGCGATCCCGGGCATCCGAGCGAAGGCGAGGCCCGTCTTCTCGCCCGTCATGGGGACGAACCCGGCCGCCGCCTGGCCTGCATCTTTCGGCCGGCGGGAGATGTCGAGATCCAGGTTCCCGAGACATCCCGGACGGAACGGCCTGCGGGGGCCGCTGTGACCGAAACAGGGTCCGTCTCGGATATCGCTCCCGCGGTGTCAAAGATCCGGATCGAGGCTCCGGATTCCTCGCTCTCCTCTCCCCTCTCGCTCCAGGAAATCCTGGCTGCGGCAATAGGGCGCAAAAACCTGCGGATCGCCCTCCGAACCCTGCGTGATCTCCCGGGAAAATCCCTAAAAGACGCGAAGGGGCTGACGGCCGTTTTCTACGGTCCGGACGATGTCATCGGCCTTGAACCCGGAGACACGACGGGCTCGACTTACGGAATCGCCGTGGATGTCGGTACGACGACCATCGCCGTCGAACTCGTCGATCTCAACACGGGAAAAATCATTGGGCGGAAAATGGCGCTCAACCCCCAGGCCGCCTACGGAGCCGATCTTCTCTCACGAATTACGCGGGCCGTCGAGGATCCGGCCGACCGCGAAAGACTGAGAAGATCCGTATTGGAGATCCTGAACGAGCTGATTCGGGAACTTGTCGGAGCCGTTCCGGGCGACCCGGCGATTTATGATTGCGTCATCGCCGGAAACACGGCCATGAACCATCTCCTTCTGGGTGTTCCGGTGGATACCCTCGGGTTCTCACCCTTCCATGCCGTATTCCGATCGCTTCCTCCCCTCGAAGCCGGGGATGTCGGATTGACTTCGTGTCCTCCCGCCCGTGTTCTCATTGTTCCCAACATCAAAAGCTTCATCGGAGGCGATGTCGCGGCCGGGCTGTCCGCGTCGGAGTTCGACCGGCGCCCGGGAACATGGCTTTTTATCGACCTGGGAACCAACGGCGAAATTGTCCTGAAAAAAGGCCGCCGCATGTTCGCCGCGTCCACCGCTGCCGGGCCCGCTTTCGAGGGCATGAGCATCTCCTGCGGGATGATGGCCGTTCCCGGCGCCGTCCACAGGGTCGAATGGAAAGACGGTCGTTTCCTCTGCGAGACATTGGGAAACGGCCCCGCCGCGGGAGTGTGCGGCACCGGCTTGATCGACACCCTGGCCGTCGCCCTCGAAAACGGACTCCTCGGCCGGGACGGCCGGATCGCCCGGGCCGACAAAATCCTGCCTCTCGGTTCGGGCCCGGTCCTGACCCAGACGGACGTGAGAGAGCTTCAATTGGCCGTCGCCGCCTTGAAGACGGGAATCCGCCTGCTTCTTCGGAGCGCCCGTGTCGTCCTGGACGACCTCGACGGAATTCTCGTCGCCGGCGCCTTCGGCGCGTCAATGAACATTCGAAACGCCATGACGCTGGGGCTTGTGCCGTCCATCGATCCTGAAAAGGTGATGTTTCTCGGAAACGCCTCTCTTGCAGGGGCAAGAAAACTCCTTCTCCAAGCCTCCGAAAGAAAGCGCCTCGCGTCATCCGTCGGAAAAATCCTCCATCTGTCCCTGGGTTCGGGCGGCCTGTTCCAGGATGTGTTTGTGGAATCCCTGGCTTTCCGACCCTTCACAGGAGATGAATTATGACCTCACCCATTCTCGAACTTGCCGCCCGAAGAGTTGTCCTCCTTGACGGCGCCATGGGCACCCAGCTTTTTCAGAAAGGGCTTTCGCCCGGCGATCCGCCCGAACTGTGGAACGCCGAACGTCCCGATGAAATCCGCAGCGTTCACGCCGCCTATTTCGAGGCCGGAGCGGATGCCGTCCTGACCAACAGCTTCGGCGGCACGCCGATCAAACTGGCCTCTCACGGTCTGCAGGACCGGGCCGAGGAGCTCAACCGCGCCGCCGCGGAAATCGCCGTCTCGGTCCGTCCCAGCGGTCGATTCGTCGGTGGGAGCCTGGGTCCGACGGGCCGATTTCTGGCCCCTCAAGGCGAGTGCACGGAATCCCAGCTTGAAGAAACGTATGCCCTCCAGGCCCAAGCCCTCGCGGAAGGCGGCGTGGATTTTCTGCTCATCGAAACCCAGTACGATCTCCGGGAGGCTCTCTGCGCTCTCCGGGCGGCCCGGAAGACCGGATGTCCCGTGTTCACGACCTTGACGTTCAACAGCTTTCCCCGGGGCTATTTCACAATCATGGGCGACGCCGTCGCGGCGAGTTTGTCCGCTCTTGAAAAGGCGGGCGCGGCCGCCGTCGGCGCCAACTGCACGTTGGACAGCAAGGATATGGCCGCTCTTGTCGCCGAGATGCGGGCGGCCACTCCGCTTCCTCTGATTGCCCAAGCGAATTCGGGACAGCCGCAGATCGGAGACGCCGGGGTCACCTATGCGCAGAGTGTCGAAGATTATGTCGCCCACGTTCCCCGAATGGCCGCGGCCGGCGCGAACATCATCGGCGGATGCTGCGGCACGGATCCGGACACCATCCGGAGGATGGCGGAAATTCTAGGGAGGAGTTGTCATGACTGAAGAAAAATTGTTCGACGCCATGCGGGAGGCCGTCGTGTCCGGAGACAAGATCCGGGCTCGGACTCTGGCCGAGGAGGCCCTGGGTCTCGGCATCGATCCCGCGAGGGTCATGGAGAAAGGCTATATCCCCGGCATTCAGAAAGTCGGCGATCTCTGGGAAGAGGGCGAGTATTTCCTGCCCGAACTCATCACGAGTGCCGCCTGCATGAAGGAGGCCATGGAGGTTTTGAGGCCGGCTCTTCTTCAAGGCGGCCGGGCGGCGTCGCCCGAGGGCGCCGTGGTCATCGGCACCGTCGAGGGCGACATCCACGATATCGGGAAAAATCTGGTCGCCGCGATGCTCCAGGCCAATGGCTTCGAAGTCCATGATCTCGGAGCCGATGTCAAGCTGGAACGCTTTATTGCCGAGGCCGAGGAGAAGAAAGCGGACATCATCTGTCTGTCCGCCCTGTTGACGACGACCATGCTCAACCAGAAGCGGCTGATCGGCCTTCTTGCGGACAAAGGCCTCCGCGACCGTTACGGCGTACTGGTCGGCGGAGCGCCCGTGACCCGGGCCTGGGCCGAACAGATCGGTGCCGACGGATTCGGTGCCAACGCCCCCGACGCCGTGCGCGCGGCAAAAACCATTGCAACCGATGTGAAAAAACGCCGTGAACACGCTGGGAGAGACATCCGATGAGCGCCGCAATCAGACCCCGTATGACCCTCCTGGACGACGGCTTGGTCGGCTCCATCATCGACGAAGCCTTTTCTTTGCTTGAAAACCACGGCATCTTCGTCGAAAACGAAAACGCCCTCAAGCTTCTCGGCGGCGCGGGAGCACAAATCGACCTCAAGTCCCAGAAAGCCTGCCTGGGGCGCAGTCTGGTCGAAAACGCCCTGGCGACGACGCCTTCCGAAATCCGGCTTTATGACCGAACGGGTGAAAAATCGTTCATCATCGGCGGCGACAACGTCCACTTCGATCCCGGCTCCGCGGCCGTCTCCATCCTCGATCCCGAAACGCAGTCCGAACGCAAACCGGTCACCCGGGACCTGGTCCGGTTTTTCCGGCTGGCCGAAACCCTGACCCATATCCATTTCCAGAGCACGGCGCTGGTCAGCGCCGACGTCCCCCACGACATGGCCGATGCCTACAGACTTTATCTCGGCCTACGGGAAGCGAAAAAGCCTTTCATCACCGGAACGTTCCGCGTCGAAAGCTTCGCTCCCATGCGCGAGATGCTGACGGCGATTCGGGGCAGCGCGGCGGCGCTCGCTGAAAAGCCGCTGGCCGTCTTCGATGCCTGCCCCTCCCCTCCCCTGAAGTGGAGCCGCTTGACGTCGCAAAGCCTGATCGATGCGGCCCGGGCCGGAATTCCGTCCGAACTCATCTCCATGGGCATGACCGGGGCGACCTCTCCCGTCACCATAGCCGGGACCTTGGTTCAGCACACGGCCGAAAATCTCTGCGGCATGGCCATTTGCCAGGCGGCCCGGCCCGGCGCGCCCGTCATTTTCGGCGGATCGCCCTCGAGCTTCGACATGCGCCGGGGCACGACACCCATGGGCGCGATCGAGACCATGATGATCGACGCCGGATACGCCCAGGTCGGGAAAGCTCTCGGAATGCCGGTTCATGCCTATATGGGGCTCTCCGACGCCAAGACGCTCGACACTCAAGCCGGACTGGAGTCCGCTCTGGGCGCCGTGCTGGCCGCGCTGGCCGGTGTCAATATCGTTTCGGGACCGGGCATGCTGGATTTCGAAAGCTGTCAAAGTCTCGAAAAGCTTGTGGTGGACGACGAGATCTGCGGAATGGCCTACCGCTTGCTCGACGGGATTTCACGCCGCGACACCCCTCTCGCCCTGGATATTTTCAAAACCCTTGGGCCGGACATGTCTTTCCTCACCCACGAACACACGCGGCGGCTTTACCGGAGCGAACATACCATGCCCCGTCTGGCCGACAGGGAAACCTATGAGGCCTGGGTTGCTTCGGGAAGAAAAACCATGGCCGATCGAGCGCGCGAGGACGTGGAGCGGAGGCTGTCCGGGTATGCGCCGTCTCCGCCCGAGGAGCCGAAAGCCGTTGCCGTTCGCGAAATCATGACCGCCTATGCCCGGGCCTGCGGTCTCGATCAACTTCCCGACGAAGCCTGAGATCGGAAATGAGCCCGGCAGGGTCGGAAAAAACAGGTGCGCGGGTATGGCGGGATTTTCCCGTCGTATTCGACGAGGCGCGGATTCTTCGCCGTCTGGGCGTGCGGAAGCGGCCGGAGCAAGGGGATCTCTCCCTCATCGATCTCGTCCGCGAGGAAACGGCCGAAGCTTCGCGGCTGCTGGCCCCCGCCGCGGCGGCTGCGGTTGTCCCGTCCGGCGGGCTCGAACCGCATGGCGTTTTCGCCGGCGCCCTCAGCGCCGGTCTCTGCATCTGCACCATCGGACCGGGCATCGAGCAACGGGCCGCACGATTCATGGCCGAACACGACCTTCTCCGGGGGCTTGTTCTTGACGCTCTCGGAACAGAGGCCGTCAGCGCGGTTTCCAGAAATGCCGAGGCCAGGCTCGGCGAATGGGGCCGCTCTCTCGGTCTCCATCCCGGGAAAAGGTACGCTCCAGGCTATAAAGGCTGGGATGTCTCCGGTCAGAAAACGCTTTTCGACAGGCTCCCGGCCGGAGACATCGGGGTCGGCTTGACGGACGGCTTCATGATGGTTCCCAGAAAGTCTTATTCCTTCCGGATCAATTTTTGCGCTGGAATACGGCAGGAATCCTGACGACGGTCCGGATCGAATGCCCGAGTGTCCCTCGGGTGCCGGCCAAAGTGTAATCAGGGAAGGGTTGTTTATTCCATTTTTTCGAGGATCGTTCGAGCCCGGGTTTGCATCTCGACAGCTTCCGGGATGCGCCCGATCCTTAGAAGAAGTTGGGCCTGGTTTTCGAGGGTGATGGCGATGTTCAAATGGACGGGACCGTAAATATTTTCAAAAAGGGCGAGAGCCTGCCTGTAAAGAGCCTCGGCTTCCTTGAATTTTTCCATTTCCCGGTAAAGATTCGCCCTCTCTCTCAAGCTGATGGCCACATAGACATGGTTTTCTCCCAGGCTTTGTGTCCAGATCGCGTATGATTGCAGGTAAAGCGGCTCGGCGGCCACATAGTCCTTTCGCGACCGGGCCAGATTGGCAAGATTGTGGAGGACAATGCCGACATCGGGATGATCCAGGCCGAGAGTTTTTTCCCAGATCGTTCGGGTTCGGGTATAGCAGGTCTCCGCCTCGTCGTATCGTCCAAGGGTCTCATAAAGCGAACCGAGGTTGTTGAGACTTGAGCCCAGGTCGGGATGATCGTCTCCGAGCTGTTTTTCCGAAATCTCCAGGGCGCGGACAAAATAGGGTTCGGCCTCGGCCAACCTGTTTTGGGTCTGATAGAGAATACCGAGGTTGGTCAACGTATTCCCGACTTCGGGATCAAGAGGGCCGAGATGCTTTTCCTTGACTTGGAGAGAGGTTTTCAGGAGGTCTTCGCCCTCGGTGTAGCGGCCGCGATTGAAGGCCAGAATGGCCAGACTGTTCCGGCTCCGGGCCACGCTCAAGTCATGTTCTCCAAAGAGTTTGATTCGGATGTCCATCGCTTTCCGGGCGGCGGATTCCGCTTCATCATATTTTCCCAAGGCTTCGTAGAGGATGCCCATCTGGTGGAGGATATCGGCGACTTCAAGACTCTCTTCGCCATGCGCCTCTTCAGCGAAGGTCAGGGCTTTCTGAAAAATCGGATCGGATTTATCATAAAGTCCCATGTTTCTGTAAACCCGCCCCATGGTCTCCATCAGACGCGATTGGATCTTGGGCTGCCCGGCCAGGTCGGTTTCGATGGTGTCCAATCCCCTGTCAAGGATTTCCAGGGCCGTTACGGATTTCCCCCGGGATTCGCCCGGGTCCGAGACGAGAAAAAGATTTTCGAGAAACTCCGAGACGCGACGCGCGGTCGCGGCTTCCTCGCCGGCGTTTTTTTCCGCCTGAAGGGCCCGATGAAGATTGAGGCTGGTTCCGATGATTCCGGCCAGCAAGGCCAAAACGATGAGTCCGGCCGCAGTGACACCCACTCGGTGCCGGCGGATATATTTCTTCAACCGGTAGACCGGACTTGGTGGACCGGCCGAAACGGGTTCGTTTCGCAGATGTCGCTGAATATCCTCGGCCATCTCCGAGACGGAGGCGTAGCGATCCGAACGATCTCTCGCCATGGCCTTCATCGTGATCCAATCCAGATCCCCTTTGAGTTCCCGTGTTAATGTTGAGACGTCCGTTTTCCGTTTGTCCGCCGCCGCATTCGGATCGAATCCCGGAGCCGTGAAACGCGTGCTGGGTTTCGGAGGATCTTTCTCCCGAACCTGACGGCGCATCTCTTCGTAACCGGATTTTCGAATAGCGGCCGGATCACAAGGAAGAATCCCGACGATCATTTCATAAAGAAGAACGCCCAGCGAATAGACATCGGCCCGTGTGTCGATATCCAAACCGGCTCCGTCGGCTTGTTCCGGGCTCATATACTCGGGTGTTCCGATCAACTGTCCAATCTCGGTGAAAACCGCCTGATCCATGAGTTGCCGGGAGAGGGCCTTGGCGACGCCGAAATCAATGATCTTGGGGACGGGTTTGTCCTCCTGAACGGTGACCAGCACGTTGGAAGCCTTGATATCGCGATGGATAATTCCCTTTTGATGGGCGTGCTGGATGCCCCGGCAGATATCGATGAACAAGAGCAGGCGCTCACGGGTATTGAGGCGTTGGCGATCGGAGTATTCCGTGACGGGGACGCCGGTGACGTATTCCATGACGAAAAACGGCCGCCCCTGCTCCGAGACTCCGGCATCGTACACCTTGGCGATATGGGGATGATTCATCAGGGCCAGAACCTGCCGTTCGGATTCAAAGCGGGCGACGACCTGCCGGGAATCCATTCCGGGCTTGACGAGCTTGAGAGCCACGATCCGGCGGATGGGTTCAATCTGTTCGGCCCGGAAAACCTCGCCCATGCCGCCTTCGCCGATCTTTTCGAGGGTGCGGTAATTCCCGATGACCTCCGCAGGCGTTGAGAAATCCGTCAACGTCTGGGTTGGGACCTCTTTTTCGTCCATCTCATGCCTCCCCCGCCATATCTCATGACAGCGGCCATTCGTCGAGGTAGTCGGGAACGATGACGTTCCAGTCCATTTTCTCACGGATGTTGCGGGCGAATCCGAAAGAGACGTCTTTTTCCCCATGGACGCAGAAGAGCCGCCGCGGAGGTTTCTTCAGGGCCCCCAACCATTTTTCCAGGGCATCCCGATCGGCATGGGCCGAAAATCCGTCGATGCGCTCCAGCCGGGCCCGGACCGGTCGCGGATGGCCATGGATGCGGACTTCCTTCGGGCGCTCCAGGATGTGGCGACCCAATGTCCCCCGGGCCTGGTAGCCGACAAACAGGATGGTCGATTCCGGCCGTGAGATGTTGTGAACAAGGTGGTGCTTGACCCGGCCGCCTGTACACATCCCGGATCCGGCCATGATGATCGAGGTTCCGGGCCTGTCGTTGATGGCCTTGGACTCCTCGGTTTTTCTCGTGTAGGACATTCCTGGGAATTGAAATGGGCTTCGCCCCTCCCGAAACATTTTCAGGGCCTCCTCGTCAAGATACCCGGGATGGCGGAGAAATGCCTCCGTGACGTCGACGGCCATGGGGCTGTCCAGGAAGACGGGGATATCGGCGGGAAGCGATTTGTCGCGGACGAGATGGCTCAGGTGAAACATCAATTCCTGGGCCCTCTCCAGGGCGAAAGTCGGAATCACGACGTTGCCGCCTTTTTGAAACGTGGTCAGAATGATATCTCGAAGCCTGTCACGGACTCCCTGGGGATCCTCGTGACCGCTGTCGCCGTAGGTTGTCTCCATAACAATATCGTCCGCTTCCGAAAAAGTCGACGGGTCGCGGACAAGCGGTTTGTCCCACTGGCCGATATCGCCGGAAAAGATGACTCGTCTTGTTTTTCCGTTCTCTTGGGCGGCGATTTCAACCATGGCCGAACCGAGGATGTGCCCGGCATCATGGAAACGGACGGACACGGTTCCGTTGAGAGGCATCTCTTCGCCGTAGTCCCCTTCCCGGACCAGGGGCAGAGTGGCGGCGACATCCTTCCCCGCATAGAGAGGAACCACGGGATGGGGTCCCTGACGGCCCTCTTTTTCATGCCTTTTCTTTTTATAAGCCGCATCTTCTTCCTGGATGTGGGCCGAATCCGCTAGAACAATGCTGATCAAATCGGCCGTGGGCCGTGTGGCCAAGACCTGCCCCGAAAAACCCTGAGCGACGAGACGCGGAAGCAATCCGCAATGGTCCAGATGGGCATGGGTGAGGACAACGGCGTCGATTGTTTCCGGGGAGACGGGAAACGGGTCCCAGTTTCTTCCGAGAAAAGGCCGTTCCTGGTAAAGCCCGCAGTCGACGAGAATCTTCAGACCGTTGCCTTCAAGAAAAAAACAGGATCCCGTGACCTGGCGGGCGGCGCCCAGGAATTGAAGTCTCATGGTCAACCTCGCGATCGGCCCGGCGGCACGCTCAGGCCCGGGCGGCGATATCCCGCCAGGAGCTCAGCCGGGGAAAATACATGAATATCAGAATCAAAGACACCACCAGAAAAGCATAAAAGTCCCGGTTCATGCCGGTGAGCAGAAAGAGAATGAGACCCAAAAGGGCCGGAATTTCCGCAAGAAACAGCGAATTTTTGGAAGTCCGGGCCAGTTTCGCGGGGATTTCGTCCGGCAGAGCGTTGCGGACGCTTTTTTGAAAAACGGGCTGGAGAATTCTCAGAAGAATGAGCGAGAGGACCGCCCCGCCGGCGAAAAGAAAGCGGAGGGTTTGAGTGTCGTTAATGGATGCGAAACCGTAGAATGGCGCGAGACGCATCCGGATGACCTCCACGATGCCGAAATAGACAAGAAGACTGGCGGCGATGCATCCCCCGGTCCATACGGTGGCCTTATGGTGGCGTTTGAGATCGTCTTCGTCGGGTTTCATGCAGGACCTCCTTCCGGATTCCTTGCCATCTTACATCTTCGACAACGGCTTGGCAAGAATCCGAAGAACCCAAAAAAAACGGGAGCATTTTTGTGAAGAGATCGGGTAAAATAAAAAGACGATGAAGGTGGTCCATCTGTCTTCGGAAGTTGCGCCGTTCGCCAAAACGGGAGGGTTGGCCGATGTGGCCGGATCCCTGCCCGACGCGTTGTCCGGACTGGGCCTCGATGTGCGGGTCCTGACTCCGTATTACCGGGAAACCGCAGCAAAGGGTCTCCCTCTTCGAACCGCCGCCTCCGGCTTGAAACTGGAATTTGCCGGAAAGGTCCGGATCTTCGACATCCTCGAACACCGGGACGGCCGGCAAAGGGTCTGGCTGATCGTTTGCGATGAGTATTTCGACCGCGACCATCTTTACGGACCGCCGACCGGAGATTATGCCGACAATGGGGAACGCTTCGGTTTTTTTTCGCGCGCATCTCTGGAAGCCCTCAAAGCTCTGGATTTTTCCCCCGATATTCTTCATCTCCATGATTGGCAGACCGGATTGGTTCCGGCTTACCTGAAGTTCTCCCCGCTCGGAGGAGATTTCTTTCAAGACACCAAGACGCTTTTCACGATCCATAATCTGGCCTACCAGGGCTTGTTCGATCCCGGAGTCCTCAGCCGGATCGGCCTGCCTGACCGGCTGTTCGACATGAACCACCTCGAATTCCACGGCCGGATCAGCTTTCTCAAGGCCGGACTTCTCTACAGCCGGGCCCTGACCACCGTCAGTCCGCGCTACAGCCGGGAGATCCTGACACCGGAGTTCGGATGCGGTTTCGACGGCTTGCTCCGATCCCGGGCGGAAAGCCTGACCGGCATTTTGAACGGCGTCGATTACGCGGATTGGAATCCGGAGACCGATCCTCATCTTCCCGCGCCCTATTCCCGGCGGGATCTTTCCGGAAAGGCCGTCTGTCGTACCGCCCTTCTGGAATCCTTTGCTCTCCGGCTGCCTCCGGAGGTTCCCATCGCCGGCATGGTGACGCGCCTGGCCGAACAGAAAGGCTTGGACATCGTGTATGAAGCTCTTGACGAAGTTTTGAAAGCGGGAGCGGCCGTCGTCATCCTCGGCACCGGCGATGCCGCGATCCAGGATATGCTGTCTCAGGCCCGAAAAAATCATCCCGATGTGTTCGGACTCCGGTTGGCCTTCGACGAAAAAACCGCCCGGATCATCTATGCCGGATCCGACATGTTTCTCATTCCCTCGCGCTATGAACCCTGCGGCCTGACCCAGATGTACAGTTTGAAATACGGGACTCCGCCGGTTGTCCGGGCCACGGGAGGTCTCGACGACACCGTTGGAGAATTCGATCCCGAAACCGGCGCCGGGAACGGTTTCAAATTCACAGACGCCTCGCCCGAGGCCCTTCTTGACTGCGTCGCCCGAGCGACGGCCGTCTTCGAAGACAAAGAGGCCTGGCGGAGGCTGGTTCAAAACGCCATGGCGGAAGACTTTTCCTGGGAAAAGTCGGCCCGCCGTTATCTTGAGCTCTACGAAAGCCTATAAGTCCGCTCTCAGGACTTCGGCTGCCGTCTCGGGCGATACGGGATTGATGATCAGGCCCGTCCCCCACTCGAAACCCGCCGCCCGCGATCCGAAAGGCAGGATTTCAACATGCCAGTGATACGACCGGTCGACAACCCCGCCGGCGGCGTGCTTCCGCATCGGATTGGGCGCTGTGTGGATCACAAGGTTGTATGACGGATCACCGAGAGCGGATTGAAGTTTTCTCAGAATATGCTTGAGGGCGCCGGCCAAAGCCGGAATCTCGTCGTCTTCGATCTGCGAGAAAAAAGCGGAATGCCGGAGGGGATAGACGGCCGTTTCGAAGGGAAATCGCGACGCAAAGGGGGCGATCGCCCGGAAATGGGGGTTCTCGGTGACGATTCTCTCCCCGGCTTCGCCTTCCTTCTGAATCATGAGGCAGAAGACACAGTGCCCGCGGCTTCGGAACAGGCGTCGGGAGCCCTGAACTTCTTCCATGACTCTGAGGGGGGCTGCGGGAACAGCCAGAATCTGGGAATGGGGGTGGGCCAGGGATGCGCCGGCTTCACGGCCCTTGTTCTTGAAAACCTGAATGGAATGGCGCGGGAATTCGTCTTCCAGACTCCGGAAGCGCTCGCGGTAGGCCCTGAGGATATCCGCGATATGATCGACGGGAAGATCGGCCATTTCCCGGTTGTGGGCCGGAGTTTCGATGACGACTTCGTGGCTGCCGTGTCCGTCCCTGCGAACGAAAAGGCCGTCTTTTTTTCCCGCCGGGCTTTTGACATTCCGCTCCATGGCCGGGAACATGTTCGGCACGACCCGGACACGCCATCCGGGTCCGTCGGGGCGGGAATTCCTTTTCCGTACGGCGAAGATTTCCGGCGGGGTTTTCGACTCCTGATGTTCACAAAAAGGACAGTCATTCGGGTGCGCGGCCGAAGACGCCGGTGAGTCCCGGCGGAAATCATTAGGTCTCCGGCTTCGCTCGGACGCAATAATGACCCATCGTCCGCTGACCCGGTCTTTGCGGAGCTCGGACATGATCAGCCGATCAGGTCGCGGATCGTCTTCAGGAGTTCGTCGAGGGACGAGGACTTGACGACATAGGCATCGGCCGCCCAGGTCATGAAGTCATCCCTGTAGCTCTGATAGGCGGTGTTGATGATGATGGGAATGTCCCGCCTGCGGCCCAGGATCTCCGTGATGAGCTCCACGCCGTCTTTCCCCGGCATCCGGATGTCGGTGATGATCAGATCGAAGGCCTGGCGGTCAAGGATTTTCAAGGCCGACTCGGCGTCGTGAACGACCTTGACGGCATAGCCTTCCTTTGTCAACTCTTCCTCGTAAAGCAGGCCCAGGGATTTTTCGTCATCGACGAGCAGGATGCGTTTCATGCGGTCTCTTCCTTTTCCCGGCATTTGAGAATCAGCCGGATCAGCGTTCCCTTGCCCTGGCGGCTCTGGATTTCGACTCGTCCGCCGCTCGCTTCAACCATGCGCTTGGCAAACAGGAGTCCGAGACCCATCCCCTTCTCTTTCGTCGTGAAAAACGGTGTGAACATCCGGTCGAGATCTCGTGATGGAATTCCGGCCCCAGAATCCTTGACGGACAAGACGAACCCGGATGTGTTGCGGCGCGCGCCCCGGATGACGACTTCCCCGCCCGGTGGCGTGGCGTCCAGGGCGTTGTCGATGATATTCCGGACGACTTCGGCCATGGCGGCGGGAATGCCGAGGACCGGGGGGGGCTCTTTGGGCATTTTTAAAACCAGGCGGATCGCGGCGCTCTTGTCCGAGATCGCCGGATTCCGGAGAACATCCTCCACAAAGGGCCGGAGATCGAAATATTCGGGTTCCTTCGAACGGGTTTTGAAATGCTGGGCGATTTTTTCGACAAAATCCTCCAGCCGCCGGATTTCGTCCCGGATGATCCCCAGGTTGCGTTCGCGCTTCTCACCCGAAGCCCGCCCGTTCAGGATCTGATCGGCGAAACCCCCGATCACGGTCAACGGATTGCGGAGTTGGTGCGTGATAAAGGCGGCCATTTCCCCCAACGCGGCCATCCGTTCCATGTCGATGATTTTCTGATGGAGTTCGGCGGAATGGACGTAATTTCCGGCGATCAGGCCGCAGAGTCCGGCCAGCTCGATCTCTCGGAGGCCGATCGGATTTCCCGTGATGGCGTTGTCCAGAATGATGACGCCGAAAGAGTCGTTTCCGGCGACCAGGGGAACGCAAAGGAATTCCTCCTGACCGATGATCGCATGGAATTTCTCGTCGACGAGAGGATCGCTTCCGGCCTCCCGAACATGGTAGATGTGCCTGTCCCGTACGGGGAGGGCGGGCACGGGAAGAACGGCCGCCTCCAGGGAATAGGATAAATCGCGGATCCGGCGGCTCAGGGTGTCGGCGTTTCGGGCGACAAGGCTGCGATTGTGTTCGATAATCTCAATATAGCCGATGCCCGGGTGGGATAAAACCTCCCAGATGGTTGCGGCCTCCTCCGCCGATCGCGGACCCAGCCATATTTCCCCTTTCAGGCGGTCGTCCTTTTTCAAAAAGAGCATGGCCCGATTGAAGCCGATTCCGGCCCCCGAGGTGAGGGCCGTCAAGATGACCAGGAGGTTGTCGACAATGGAAAACGGCTGAAAAAAACTCTGGGCGACGATGGAAAGGAGAGACAGTTCCCGGGAGGCCTCACGCTGAAGATCCGTGAAAAAAAAGTCGTGCCTCTGGATCATTCGAGATTCCAGTTTTTCGGAATGACGCGGAGTCCTTCACGGCTGATTTTAAAATAACGTCTGTCGGCGTCGTCGTCATATCCCACGGTGAATCCTTCGGGAATGATCGCTCCCTTGTCGATCACGGTCTTGCGGATCCGCGCGTTTCGTCCGACGGTCGCGCCTTCCAGGATGACGGAATCGCGGATTTCGGCGTTGTCTTTGATGGTCACCCCCTCCGAAATGAGGGAATCCTGAATGGTCCCACCGTAAATCCGGCATCCCGAGGCGACAACGGATCCGGCGATCTTTCCCCCTGCGATCATGGAAGCCGGATACTGGGGTTTGTAAGTTCGAATAGGCCAGGCGGGATCGTTCATCAGGAAGGGAGGTTCGGTCGAGAGAAACAACCGGTGCGCTTCCCAATAGGCATCGAGGGTTCCGATATCCTCCCAGTAGTCGTCGAAAACATAGGCGTAAACGGTGGACCGGCTGATCATCTCCGGAAGAACGTTTTTTCCGAAATCATGGGCACTCGCCTTGTTCTTGGCATCGCGGATCAGCGCCTTGATGAGAGACCGGGTTTCGAACAGGTATACGCCCATGGAAACGAGGGACATGTCCGGATGCCAGGGCGATGGAGCCGGATGCCGCGGCTTTTCTTGAAAATCGAGAATGCGGCCGCTTTCATCGACGCCGAGTATGCCGAAACGGGACGCCTGGGCGGCCGGAGCCAGTTTGGCCATGACGACGGTCTCGGCGTTCCGGTCGAGAGCGAATTTCAGGACTTTCCGGTAATCCGCCTTGTAGATATGATCGCCGGACAGCACGAGCACGCGGGACGGGTTTTCCTCCTGAATGGTGTAGATGTTTTGGAAGACGGCATCGGCCGTGCCCTCGTACCACCGTTCTCCGACCCGGCCCTGAGCGGGAAGCGACAGGATGAATTCTCCGGTTTCGGTGTTGAAGATGTTCCATCCGTTCAGAATATGCCGTTCGAGCGAAAGGGATTTGTACTGCGTGAGCAGAGCGATTCTTCGGAAACCGGAGTTCGTGGCGTTGGAAAGGCTGAAGTCGATGATGCGATAACTCCCGAGAAACGGCACGGCCGGTTTGGCCCGGTCTTTGGTCAAAGGGTAGAGCCGCTCTCCCCGGCCGCCGCAGAGAACCATGGTCAGGATCTTTTCCGGCATGATCAGACTCCTTCCTGGGCCAGAATAAAGGCCAGAACGGCCATGACGACGGCCCCGAGCTCAAGTTCTCTGGGATGCACGGCCTCTAGAACGTCCAGAGCCGAATGGTGGACATCGAAATAGCGATGAGCGTCGGGCATGACGGACATGAGGTGCGTGCCCTGTTCGCCGAGAGGGGCGATATCCACTCCACCGCCGCCTGTTCGAACCCAGTGAATGCCGAGGGGACTCCAGAGGTGTTCCCGTTTTCGGAGTTTTTCGACCAGGCTCGGGTCCGCGCCGGCGCCGATCCCGATGGGCAGAAAACCCCCGCGGTCGGATTCCATGGCTGCGAGGTGCCGCTCTCCTTTCCGGCCGGGAGCCGCGGCATAAGCCCTCCCGCCCGTCCCTCCGAATTCCTCGTCCATGAAGAGAACCGCCCGGATCGTTCTTCGGGGGACCAAGCCGGCTTTTTTGATCAGGCGCAACGCCTCGATGGACTGGACACAGCCCGCCCCGTCGTCATGGGCGCCTGTTCCGAGATCCCAGCTGTCGAGATGTCCGCCGACGAGGATGATTTCGTCGGGAAACTCGGATCCGCGGATTTCGCCGATCACGTTATGGGACACGACAGGAGAAAGAGTCTCGCAGGTCAATTCAAGAAAAACGCGGACATCGGGTCCTTTCTTGAGAAGGGCGCTGAGCATTTCCGCGCCGAGGGTGCTGACGGCGGCGGCCGGGATACGGGGACCGTCCTCATCGTAGCGAAGAAGACCGGTATGCGGGTGATTGTTCAGGCGGAACGTCAGGGACCGGACGAGGACGGCGGCGGC
This sequence comes from Acidobacteriota bacterium, assembly GCA_033549365.1. Classification (NCBI taxonomy): domain Bacteria; kingdom Pseudomonadati; phylum Acidobacteriota; species Acidobacteriota bacterium. The sequence continues at coordinate 67,597 of JAWSUF010000006.1, read as the reverse complement.
GCCGTAGCGGGCCGCCTCCGCGGCGCCGCGGACCCTGTTTTCGGCCGCCGTGCCGTAGGCGGAGAAACTCTCCATGACGGTTCGATCCATCGGCCGGTTGAAAAAGACGATTTTTCCTTGAAGCCGGGCGCCCAAGGCCGGAAGCTCATCGAATGAACGGACTTCGATGACGGGGGCCGTCAAACCTCCCGGGGGCGTGGGCACGCTGCCTCCCAATGCACAGACGGCCAGGGATTGCATGCCGATTTGGGATGAATGGACAATCCGGGCCTCTTCCCTGTCTCCCCGGACCCAGCGGCCGACCGTGACGGGTTCAAGGCTCACGTTCTCAAATCCGAGATCTTCCATTTCCCGGGCCATGAGATCGACGGCGGCGGCGGCCTGAGGCGAAGCGGTCAAGCGCGGTCCCAAGGCCGTCAGCCGTTTCAAAATGTCGAAGGCGTATTCTTCGGACAACCCGATGGAACGGATCCGTTCCATTTCTCCGAGAAACGGACGCTCGACCGGCTGTTCCGAGCCGGCTCCGGCTCCCCCGGCCGCGATCAGCAGCAGGATCACGACCGCGGACAGCCGTCTTATAAAGGCGGGATATCGTTGCCTTCTCATCATGTTCAACCCTTGTCTTTCAGTTTAAAAAACAGCCAGCTGTCGTCATCTCCGTTCTTGGGCTTGAGCTTGATCAGGGCGAATCGACCCCGGAGCCTTCGGCCGTCGATTCTCAGGACTTTTTTCCCGGGATCGTTTTCGAGGAGTTCGTAAGTTCCCGAATCCCAAATTTTGACGCGGCCGGCGCCGTATTCGCCTTCCGGGATGACGCCTTCGAACGTTTCATATCCCAGAGGGTGGTCTTCTGTTTGGACGGCCAAACGCCGGACGCCATCTTTTTCGGGTGGAGTCTTGGGTACGGCCCAGCTCTTCAAAACACCGCCGTCTTCGAGCCTCAGATCGTAGTGAAGCCGGGAGGCGTGATGCTCCTGAATCGCGTAAACGCGCCTTCCCTCGGGGCCTTGCTCCCGGGAAGATGCCGGCTCATTCGTTTTTTCGAAATCGCGTTTCTTTCGATAGGTGTCGAGGCCCCGATCGACGGATGAGCGCGGGCTTTCCTCGGCCGCCGATTTTTTCCGGGCAGGGCTCATCGATGGAGAAAGCACCTTTCGCAGTCGACTTCACCGGGCCGCCGTGTGGCCATCATGGCCAGGCCGAGTTCATCGGCTCGGGCCATCACGTCGGCGTCGCGCAGCGAACCCAAGGGATAAATGATCGACCGGATGCCGTGGGCGGCGGCCAGTTCGACGACATCAGGGAAAGGCATGAAGGCGTCCGAAGCCATGGTGGAGCCTTCGGGACCGAATCCCCGGCGCGAGAGACGGATGGCGTCCTCGGCGGCATCGATGCGGCTTCTCTGCCCCGATCCGATCCCGTGAATCTTGTCGGCCTTTCCGATGACAATGGCGTTCGAACGGGTGAAACAGGCGACCGTCCAGGCCAGAAGAGCGGCCTGGATTTCCTCAGGATCGGGTTGACGGCGTGAGATGACATCGACATCCCGGGGGGATTGGATCCGGGATTCAAAACGCTGTTGCACCAGCAGCCCTCCGGCGACGCGCTTGAATTCCAACCCGTTGTCCATGGCGGGATCGCCCACGCCCCCGGCCATCCGGACCACGCGAAGGCTTTTTCTTCCCGAAAGGATGTCCAGAGCGTCCGGATCGAATCCCGGGGCATAGACGACTTCGATGTTCCGGGGGCTTTCAACCAGAATCCGGGCCAACGGCACGGTTACGGCGAAGTTGAAAACATCGACACTGCCGAAGTTCGAAAGAGAATCGCACCCCCAGGCCTTTTCAAACGTTTCGACGGGATCGTCCCCCAGGGCGACTCCGCTGGGCATTTCGTGCTTGATGAGGACGCCAACGGATTTTCCTGGAAAAACGGCCGACAATCTCCGGGCCAGCCTCTGGCCGAGATCCATATCCCCGACATTGATGAAGCTCAGGCCTTTGCTGCCTTCCCGGATCACCTCGATTCCGGCCATGTTGGGTCCGGTGGCGCCCTCCTCCCGATAGAAAGCGGCGGGAGTGCCGGGATTTTCGCCGTAACGCATGGCGATCGCTTTCGTGAAGCGGGTGTCTCCAAACATGAGCGAATCCGGAAAATCTTCCCGGATTTTTGTCAGATACTGGGTTCGGGACGTCCTCTCTTTTTCTTTTTTTTCGGTCATGGGGTCAGGTCCTTTCGCATCGATTGATGATCATGATGTCCCAAGAATCGAGACCGAAATCGGGGGAATGCGCCGCGGCGACGGCCACCCGGAAATCCGCTCCCGATCCTTGGGGCGCCAGAGCGTCGTAAACATGGTCCGCCGCGCTTTGGGCGCCTCCCGGCTGAAACGCCGCCTCGAGCGGTTCGCCCCGAAATGACGGAAGAGGGTCGACATTCCGGCCGGAATAAGTGGAAAGAATCCAGCACGTCCCCTTGATAAGCGGTATTTCCGTATGAATCTTGAGAGCCCGATCTTCCGGTCCGCGGCGGATCAGGCTCAAGGCCGCCTTCCCGCCCCGCAGCACACAGCCGGCGATTCGGGGGGTGAAGGTCGGTTTATCGGGCTCGTATTCCCAAGATTCAAGGGCGGTGTTGAGAACGCCGACGGGATCGGTCTTCCCCGGCATGCGGTCGGCCGCGTCTTCCGTGTGTTTGCCGTTGGATACGGCCAGCGCACCCGGCATGGCGCGAACGGCGGGATAGATGAGAAGATCGGGATCGCCGGTCTTCAAGATCTCGTCATCCAGGGGACGGACAAGCACGCTGTCGCCGTCCCGGATCAACTTTCGGGCCCGGCTCGACGGGGATCGGCCCGTCACCGCGTAAACGACGGTGATGCCTCCGGATTCAGCCGGAGAGCCGATCATGATCAGCCGGCCCGGATATTCGAAAGAGGATAGCATTTTGCCGCAATCGTCCATGTCGGCCTCCCTTCGGATTTCTATTGATATCACAAAGCTCGGCCGTGTGACAACCGGAAGCCTGTGCGTCTTGATTTCGGTCAGGAGGGTTTCCGGGAAAACCGGGCCGGGATTCGATAGACCCAGTACCCAAAAGCGATCCCGACGATGTCGGCCGCGATGTCCCAGAGATCGGGATGGCGCCCGGGAACGAAGCTCTGATGAACTTCGTCGAGAATCCCCAGCACGGCGCCGGTTAACAAAACGGCGGCGGCCCGGTTTCGGGGAGATAGGCTTTTAATTCGGGAGAACCCGAAAGCCAGAAGCCAGCCGAGTACGGCAAACTCCAAAATATGCAGGGCTTTGTCGGCGTGACGACCCGGCAAAGAGAGAGGAAACTCCACGTTCCTCGAGGAGACATAGAAAATGAGACCATAGTACAGGGCGGCGGGCAGGAACGGAAAAACGGATTTCAGAAATTTTTTCAAGACTCGATCTCCGGCGAGGCGGGGTGTGTTCCTTGAATTTTCCGGTGTTTCCTGGCAAGATGAAAAAACGTTCGATGAGAAAGACAACGCTCGGGCTGCTGATCCTTCTGGCCGTCTGGGGCGTCTCCTGCATGCGGACCGGAGTTTATCCGGGAGGAAACATTCAAACGGGGATCGCTTCCTGGTACGGACCCGATTTCCATGGGCGCCCGACTTCGAGCCGGGAAATCTATGATATGAACGACATGACCGCCGCCCACCCGACCCTTCCTTTCGACACCCACGTCATGGTCGCAAATCTGGACAACGGCCTGTCCTGTGTCGTCCGCATCAACGATCGCGGTCCGTTTGTGAAAAACCGCATCATCGACCTGTCTTATGCCGCCGCCAAGGTCATCGATATGGTGGGACCGGGAACCGCCCGTGTCAGGATTGAGGTCTTGAGGCATCTTTCCCCGCGCCCCTCGGCCGCCCGGTTTTCGGTCCAGGTCGGCTCTTTCACATCCCGAAGAAACGCCGAGGCGGTTAGAAAAAAATTGTCCCGATCCTACCGCAGAGTCGTTATCAGCCGCTATGAAACGCCCCTTCAGGTCTATTACCGCGTTCGGATCCGGGCCCGCGACAGGAATGATGCGGCCCGGCTGTCTCAAAAGCTGGCCGACGGAGGCTATACAGTCCTGGTTCTCGAGGAATGGTAACCCCGTCATCGTCATGCCGGCGTGCGGCCGGAATCAGGACCGCTTGAAAAGATAGGCCGATTCCCGCAGCCGGTTGTCTTTTCCATCGTGAACGGCGAAGCGGGCGCCGCTCCAGATCGTGGCGGCGCCGAATTCCCCTTTTTTGTTCAGCGCGTAGAAATTGAGACCGAATCGCGGCCGTTTTTTCTCGTCCAACAGGTTAGGCTGCCGTTGTGTCGTCCGGACGATGTCCTCCAGGGCTTTCATACAGGCGGCTTCCGGCGCCAAACCTTCTCCCATATACCGGACGACGCTGAAGCTTCCGCAGTTGAGCATATTGGCTTCCCCTCTTCCCGTCGAGCCTGCGGCCCCGATGGTGTTGTCCACATAGAGTCCCGCCCCGACAATGGGGGAATCCCCGACTCTTCCCGGAATTTTATAGGACAGCCCGCTGGTTGTCGTGACCCCCGCGAGATCGCCTCCGGCATCGAGGGCCAGGCAGTTGATGGTTCCATAGGTCATGACATAATCCCGCAGCGCTCCCTCCAGGCGTTCGGATTTCGGCGGAAACCAGTTGTCTCTGTCGGAAAGGTTTTCCTTCCATCTCAGCCAGGCTTTGCGGGCTCTTTCGGTCAGAAGGTTTTCCTCCGGAAGGCCGTGGGCGCGGGCGAAACGCAGAGCGCCCTCCCCCACCAGAAGGGCATGGTCGGTTCGTTCCATGACCAATCGGGCGACGATTGACGGATTCTTGATGTTGCGAAGGGCGGCCACCGCTCCGGCGTTGTGGGTCGGACCGTGCAGGACCGAGGCATCGAGTTCGACGACACCGTCTTCATTGGGCAGGCCGCCATAACCCACGGATGTGTCCTCCGGGTCGTTTTCAACGATATTGACACCTGCGATGACGGCATCCAGAACATCTCGGCCGGCGCCCAATAACTCCATGGCCTTTTCTGTCGCAGGCAAGCCGTTGCCGCTGGCCACAACCCGGGGGCCGCTCAAGGCATCGGACGTCCGTCCGAAAACCGGATGGCCGCCGATTGCCGCAAGGGCTCCGATCTTCGCTCCGGTTCTAAAAAAATCCCTCCGGGAATAATGGGCCATATCAACCTCCTTGTCGTTTCGTGGCTATCGCGATTTCACCTTCCGGAATATATAGCGCGTTTTCATGGCTTAAGGCAACCCTATTCGTCTTTTTCGAGAAGCAGAATGTCTACGGCATGATCTCCGCGGGGAACCCGGAATCGAACCGATCGACCCCGGAAAATCTCCAATTCACTGCCGTCGACGAGGATCTGGTATTTGCCCCTTCCGGGAAGAGACAGGCGGATGCGGATGTCGCTCAGGGATTTGACGGAAAAAGAGACTTCCCGCTCATCATAGAGAAATCTTCGAAAAACCGCCGGGCCGTTGGCGTTCAGAATTTCCCGGCCCTCCTCACGAAGAAGGGTTCGGGATCTTGACACATCCACCTGATAGTGGCGTCCCTGGACCGCGATTCGGGTCAGGCGTCCGGTTTTTTGGGGCTCCAGAATCCCGAACCGGAAGCCTTCCCACGGAGTGAAGTCGAGATATTCCTCGATGGCCATAAGAGCCAGAAGGGCTGCTCCGCTGCGGTGACGCCGGCCGCCCGCTTCTCCGGTCAGGGAGTCGAAATATTCCGGAGCGATTTGGAAACTGTCCCAGGCCCTGAGCAGGAGGGCCGAGCTTTTTGCGGCGAATTCCGAGGCGACGGCGTCGAAACCGTAAGCTTTGAGACCTTGATAGACAAGATAGTTGGTCATGGGTTGAATCGCTCCCCGCCAGGGCTGTTGATCGTCGGGCTTGAATGCCGGGTTGTCCCGGGACAGGGTCGGCAGGGCGTAATCCCCCCAAAACTTTTTCGGATCCAGAAGATGACGGAGAAGACGCAGGGCCCGGCGTTCGTCGGGAATGCGGGCCAGGAGAGGATAGAAGTTCGAGGCGGCCTGGGCGGCCGAGAAACGCCCGTCCCAATGACGGTCGAAGTAAAAACCCTCTTTTTCGTTCCACATATGCGTGTTGATCAACTCCCTGAGGGCTTCATATTCGGCCAGGTAACGTTCGTAATCCCGGGGTTTGTCGAGTTGACTGGCGATCTGAGCCAGGCACCAGGCGTCCAGGGCATAGAGACAATTAAGGTCCAGGCTGTTCATGGTCAGTGTCCCGGTGCTTTCGTTGAAAGACGCCTCATCCCAGTTGGCCAGATTGTCTTGTCCGGATTCCAACATCGCCCGGCGCTTTCCGGACAGCTGTTTCTCGATATCCGGAGCCGTCCGCGGGACATTTTCCAAATCCGCTCCCCACTCGAGAAGTCCGTCCCGGTTTCCGTCCCGGCGCGGCCCCAGGGCTCCCGGACGGGGTGATTTCCAGAAAGCGTGCCATTTTTCGAGCCGGGGATAGGCGTATTCCAAAAACTCCCGGTCCCCCAGCTTCTGGAAGAGCTTGAGGACGACAAAGGATCCGAGGGGCGGTTGAGATCGGTCGGGCGTGCCGCTGCCGGCGTCCTGCCGGCTGGGGATCATACCGTTGGGATATTGGGTATCAAGCAAACTCCGGACGGTGTCCAGCGCATGGCGGGAGCTTTCCACGGAAAGAGTCAGAGCGTTGAGGAACCCGTCATGATTTGCCAGGCCGTCCGTTTCCGACATCAGTCGTTCCCTGTCCCAAAACCCATCTCTGCCGCAAGGAGCATGAAGACCGCCTCCCCGTTCGGTTTGGTAGAGAACGGACCAGAAAACCGTATGAGTCGCGGCGGCCGCGACTCCCTGGTGAAGCCCTTCGACGGTCACGCGCTTTCGGGCATAAGCGCCCTCCTCTTCGGCCAGAAGCGTGTCGATCGTTCTTCTGTTCTTGTAGCGATAGGACCGGTTGGATACGGCGTCGTCGCTGTCGCCGACTCCCGCCACGAAATAGATGTCCTGCCGTTTTTCAATGGGAAAAGACAGGGACAGGGTCGACTTGTCCTTATCGACCGCCGCCCGGCCCAAACTGTCGGTCCAGAGCTGATAGATTCGCGGTTCCGTGGGTCCGGCGCTTCGGCCTCTCACCCGCCCGTCGGGCAGAATCCCGTATTCCCCGGAAAAATGCCAGGGGAAATAATGTTCCAGAGACACCGTGATGCCGGCCGGACAGCGAAGTCGACCCACAATGGTGTTCTCATCCCGCCGGCTCCATTCCAGGATCAGGGCTGTTTCCGCAGATGAGGGTTTGATAAGGATCGGGGTGTCCCGGCCCATATCGAAAGGAAGCCCCGTGTCCAAACGGATACGGCTGTATTGACCGTCCGGAGAATGAGGTCCGACTTCGGAGACGAGGTAAAACAGATCCCGTTTTTCGACCGAACGGCCGGATTTCTCCAGTTTGATTCCAAAAGCGAAACCGGAATCATTGTCCGTGACAAAGGCCAGGCCGGCCCAAGCCTCGGGATCCAGGGCTCCGATCCGAACGCTTTGCCAGGGATAAAAGACTTCGCCCGGCGCTCCGATCCTGACGATCAGAAGGATTGCGGCCGCAACGGCACATAGCGCCGGGATCTTCTTCATGATTCCTCATCCCTTATGAGGGGATTGAATTTTATATTAAGAAAATGTTCGTCGGATTGCAACCCGGCAGGGCGGCGGGATGATTTTCGGAACGTCCTGTGTTAGAGTAGAAATCGAAAACGGAGAGGAGGAGGTTCATGGATTTCCATCTCTACTTCAAGTCCCGCCAGGGAGACATGGTTCACATCCTGAAAAAAATGGTGGCGCTGGAATCCCCCACCGGCGATAAAAAGGCCGTGGACGCATGTTCCGCCTTCGCTGTGAAAGAACTTAAAAGATGCGGCGGGCGCGGCGTCTCTTATCCTCAGAAACACATCGGCGACCTCCATCTGATCGAGTTTGCGGGCGCGACGGCCCGGAAGGACAAGAAACCTCTCCTCGTCCTGACACATATCGACACGGTCTGGCCCGTCGGAAAATCCGCCCGCATGCCGTTTTATATTTCCGGCGACAAGATCCACGGGCCCGGCGTTCTGGACATGAAAGCCGGGTTGGTCATGGCCGTCTCCGCTCTCGGGGCTCTGCGCAATCTCAATCTGAGTCCATCCCAAACCATTTGGATTCTCATCAACTCCGCCGAGGAAACCGGGGACCCCGACGCCCATGCCGTGATTCGAAAACTGGCCCGTAAGGCCTCGGCCGTACTTTGCCTTGAGCCTGCCGTTCCCGGCGGCGCATTGAAAATGGAACGGAAAGGCCGTCTTGTGGCCCGGCTCGATGTCCAGGGGCGAACCGCCCACGCCGGATCTCCGGAAAAAGGCATCAACGCCGTCGAAGAGCTGATGCATCAACTTTTCCGGCTCAGAAAACTGCGGACTCAGGGGACAACGATGAACATCGGCTGTGCCGGTGGTGGGGATAAAGCCAACATCGTGGCCGGAGAAGCTTGGGCCGTGCTCGATTTCCGATTCTGGAAAACCCGGGACAAGGAGCGGATCGTCGAGACCCTGAAAAACCTCCGCCCCGTTCTCCGTCGTTCGAAAACCAAGGTTTCCTTCGAAAGCACAACCCCGCCCATGGAAAAAACTCCCGGATCCCTCGCTCTTCTCAAGCGGGCACGAAAGATCGCCGGCGAAATCGGCCTGACGCTCAAGGCCGGCAAGTCGGGAGGCGGTTCGGATGCCTCGATCGCCGCCGAGCTCGGCCTTCCCACTCTGGACGGTCTCGGACCGGACGGAGACGGCATCCATGCCGAACACGAACACCTGCTTCTGTCCTCGCTCGTCGAGCGGACCGCCCTGCTGACCGAGCTATTTCTTAAACTTTAGGGGTTTTCCCCCGAAGGCTGTTGAAAATGACGGGGTTTCCGATTATGATGGATTTGTCCTTCAATATTCGCCAAGGAGGCTTCATATGATTAAAAAATACTACCTTCTCTCTCCCGGGCCCACTCCTGTTCCGGACCGCGCCCTATCGGCCGCGGCCGAGCCCATCATCCACCACAGAACGCCGGAATTCTCGGCTCTCTTTATGGAAGTGACCGAGGGCATCCAGTACGTCTTCGGCACGAAAGAGGACGTCTATGTTCTGACATCCTCCGGTTCCGGGGCCATGGAAACGGCGGTCATCAACCTCCTCAGTCCCGGAGACAAAGCCATCTCCATCAGCGGCGGAAAATTCGGCGAGCGCTGGGGCAACATCTGCCGCGCCTTCGGCGTCGACGTCCATGAGATCGTCCTCGAATGGGGGAGCGATTTCACCAAGGATCAGCTTGCCGCCGAACTCAAAGCTCATCCCGGCGTCAAGGCCGTTTTCAGCTCTCTATCGGAAACCTCCTCCGGAGCCGTGTTCGATATTCAGGGATATGGCGAGGTCGTGTCCGGAACGGATGCCGTCCTTGTCGTCGACGGTATTTCCGGAACCGGAGCCACGCCCTGTCCGATGGACGAGTGGAAGGTCGATGTCATGGTTTCCGGCTCCCAGAAGTCCTTCATGATTCCGCCCGGGCTGGCCTATATCGCCTTCAGCAAGAAAGCCTGGAAGTTTGTGGAAACCTCGAAGCTCCCCAAGTTCTACTTCGACATTAAGAAATACCGCAAGAATCTGGAAAAGAAAACCACGCCCTGGACTCCGGCCATTTCCCTGATCATCCAGCAGAAACACGCCCTGGACATCATCAAGGGCATGGGGCTGGACCAGCTCTTCGCCCATCACCGTCTTTTGGGAGACGCCACCCGGGCCGGGATTCAAGCCCTCGGCTTGGAACTTCTGTCGGAGAAACCGGGGAATATCCTCACGGCCGTCAAGGTTCCGGACGGCGTCGACGGCGTCAAGCTCGTCAAGGTCATGCAGTCCAAGTATATGGCCTATATCGCCGGGGCTCAGGATCCCAACAAAGGAAAGTTCTTCAGGATCGCCCATCTCGGCTACATGGGCGGATTCGATGTCGTGACGGCCCTTTCCGCCCTGGAAATGACGTTGGACGACCTCGGATACAAGGTGGAATACGGCGCCTCGGCCAGGGCCGCACAGACCGTTCTCAAGGAGGGTTGGCAATGACTCGCATTCTGATCGCCGATTCGCTCGACAAGGAAGCTCTGGCCAATCTCCAGGCCGTTCCCGGTTTCGAAGTCGTGGTCAAGACGGGCATGGATGAAGCCGAACTCGTGCGCACCATCCCCGGTTTTCATGCCGCGGTCGTCCGAAGCGCAACCCGGATCACCAAGCCGGTCATCGACGCCGCCGACTCGCTCAAATTGATCGTCCGGGCCGGAATCGGACTCGATAACATCGATGTCGCCGCGGCCAAGGCCAAAGGCATCGCCGTCGCCAATACGCCCGCCGCCACATCCATCACGGTGGCCGAGCACACGTTCGGTCTGATGCTGGGCGCCGTCCGGCACCACGGTCCGGCCAATTTTTCCATGAAGCAGCACAAATGGGAGAAGAAGGCCTTTTCGGGAACCGAGCTCTACGGAAAGACCCTGGGGATCATCGGCTGCGGACGCATCGGCCTGGAAGTCGCCCGGCGCGCCCTGGCCTTCGGCATGACCGTCCTGGCCTTTGACGTGATCGAGATCAAAACCGATCTCGCCGTCGAGCAGGTGCCTCTGGACGACGTGTTGGCTCGGGCCGATCTCCTCACCCTTCATGTGCCCAAACTGAAACAGCCCCTGATCGGGGAAGCCGAGTTCAACAAAATGAAAGATGGCGTCATCGTCGTCAATGTGGCCCGGGGCGGCGTCGTGGACGAAAAAGCGCTTCTGGAGGCGCTGAACTCCGGAAAAGTCCGGGCCGCGGCCCTGGACGTTTTTGAAAAGGAACCGCCGGAAGACTTCACCCTCATCGATCATCCCCGGGTTACGGCCGTGCCCCATATCGGAGCGGCTGCGGCGGAGGGTCAGAAAAGGGCCGGTCTGGAGGTTGCTTCGATCATCATCCGGGAGCTCGGCGGATAAAGAGATCGACATTTCAGAGCCGGCGCTGAGCCGCCGGCGGCAAAAACGGAGTTGCCATGGTTTACCTGGACAATAATGCGACGACACCCGTGGACCCGGCTGTTGCCGAGGTCATGTCCCATTTCCTCAGGGACCATTTCGGCAATCCCTCGTCCCTGTATCCGATCGGACGCGCCGTAAGAGACAGGATCACGGAAGCCCGGGAACGCATCGCCCGTTATATCGGCGCCCAAAGATCGGAGATCGTCTTCACGGGTTCGGGAACAGAGTCCGACAACGCCGCGATCTTTGGGATCGTCAACGCCCGGCCGGAAAAAAATGCCGTTGTCGTTTCGGCCAGTGAACATCCGGCCGTTTTGGAAGCGGCCCGGTACCTGGAAAAGAAAGGTCTGGATGTCTCCTATGTGCCGGTGGACGCCGCCGGAACGGTCGACCTGGATTTTCTGCGGGATTCCCTGACGCCGCGCACGGCCCTTGTCTCGATCATGCATGCCAACAACGAAATCGGCACGATTCAGCCGCTCGAAGAAATTGTGAAAATCGCCCATGACAAAGACATCCCGGTGCACACCGATGCCGTGCAGACCTTCGGCAAAATGGATGTCGACGTCGAGAAGCTGAGCGTCGATCTTCTGACGATCTCGGCCCATAAAGTCTACGGACCGAAAGGCGTCGGCGCATTGTTTGTCCGCAAAGGCACCGTCATCCATCCCTATCTCCACGGCGGACATCAGGAACGCGGCATGAGAGCCGGGACGGAAAATACGGCCGGAATCATCGGTTTCGGCGAAGCCGTCCGTCTTCTCGAAGACAGAGGCCGGAAAGACCGTTCCCGGCTGGAAAAATTGGCCGAGACCCTGAAAAAGGGAATTGAATCGGGGATTCCGAATGTCCGTTTCAACGGCCATCCGGAGCGTCGGATCAAAAGCACGCTGAATTTCGCCTTTCCCGGCCTCGAATCTGAAGCCATTCTTCTGGCCCTGGCTACCAAGGACATCTGCGTCTCCACGGGGTCGGCCTGCAGCGAAGACTCCGAAGAGGCGTCCCACGTTCTTATGGCCATCGGACTCAAACCGGAGATCGCCCGGTCCTGCATCCGCATCTCGCTCGGCCGTTTCACGACCGAAGAGGACGTCGCGGCCATGCTTCGGGAATTGCCGGAAATCGTGGCCAAGTTCCGGAGCATTTCCTCCTTCAGCGCGGACGATTGAATGAAGAGGCGCCCGTGATCATTATCGGGGAAAGGCTCAATTCCACCCGGAGTTCCGTACGCAAGGCTTTCGAGAGCCGGGACCGGACCTTCTTCGAATCGACGGCCGGAGATCAGGTGCGGGCGGGCGCATCCTACATCGACCTCAATGCCGCAGCGCTCATTGAGACGGAAGTCGAAGCCATGGCCTGGGCCGTGCCCTTGGTTCAGGCGGCCGCAGACGTTCCTCTGGCCATCGACAGCCCCAACCCCGAGGCCCTGGAAGCCGGGCTCAAAGCCCATCGCGGACGGGCCGTTCTCAACTCGTTGACCGGAGAATCCCGCCGGCTGCAGGCGGTTTTGCCTCTCGTCCGGGAATACCGGCCGCTCGTCATTGTTCTTTCTCTCGATGACGGCGGTCTCCCCGATTCCCCTGAAGCCGCGTTGGCGGCGGCCGGGCGGACCATCGAAGTCTTGGCCGCGAACGGCTGCGGCGCCGGAGATATTCTGGTCGATCCTCTGGTCAGGCCCGTCGGAGCGGATCCGGCGGCCGGAAAGCTTTTTCTCGACAGTTTAGCTTTGATTAAAAAACACCTCCCGGAAGTCCGGACGATCGCAGGATTGAGCAACGTGTCCTTCGGTCTCCCCCACCGCCGTCTTGTCAACAGGACCCTTCTCATTCTTGCCGCTCAGGCGGGGTTGGACGCCGTGATCTGCGATCCTCTCGATAGAGATCTCATGGCGTCTCTGGCCGCGGGACAAGCCCTGCTCGGGCGGGATCCCGATCTCGCGGGCTATCTGAAAGCGGCCCGGCGCCTTCCCAAGTGATCCGCGTCTGGATTTCCGCGAATAGACACGTGCAGAGTTCCGCTCGGAGTCCTGAGCTCCCGGCGAAACTCGCCTCTAAAGTTCCGGAGCGCGAATCCGGTTCAGGTAGCGCTTCCTCGCTTCCTGGAAGAACGCGTGGTGGTCGGGCCGGCGGAAATCCGGATAGGTCCAGTCCAGCGTCCGGATGCCGTGTTTTCCGAAAAGGAATTCGAGGTGGGCATAAATGCCCTTGTCGAGAGGGATGCGGTGGGCGAAATTCTTGGCCGTGGCCATGATCAAGGCCGCGGATGTGAGATATCCGGGATCGATGTTGACCGGACGGCGGGATCCCCCGCTATTATCCCTCAGAGCTTCCTCCAGAGCGTTTGTTCTGATCTTGATCCCGCTCAAATCCTGGGGCGCGATCAGTCTATCGAAGGAAAGGAATTTCCGTCGCAACCCGGTTCCCATTTCTTCGGCATAGTATTCGGTGAGATCAAACGGGATCGCCGGGCCGGTCAGGTCGACGGCGTCGAAGGACTCGACGAGCCCGTCTTCCGCCCTCCGGAAAAGAACATCATCCCCCGAGATGATTCCGCAGATGAGCAAAACCGGCTGAAACGGTTGGGGAACGGCCATGGATTTCACCTTAATCCATCCCCTTCAAAAACTCAAGCGGCGCTTCGTCGGAATGGTGAGATCGACTCGCCCGTAGGGTGAAAACGTTTTTTTCACGTACGACCCCGGCTCCGGGGCTGTGCGCGGGACGGGATTGCCGCAGCGATGAGGAGCGGACTGCGCAGGCGTAGTTGAGCTACGTCGAGCAGGCCGCGACGAAATCGATGTGGTGATATCGGCCCGCCTGAAAGGGAAAAAACGCACTAAGGAAAAGAAGCAAGAGCCTGCGTTTTTTCCGCACAGTTCCGGATTTGGGGTTGTGTGCGGGTTGAGCTTACCGTATAATCTGAAAATCATGAAGTGGGTTTATATCGAGGATTTGGCCGGGGCGGTCGACCAGGACGTCGAAATCCGGGGCTGGCTCTACAACAAACGGTCGAGCGGCAAGGTCCGCTTTCTGGTCATCCGGGACGGAACCGGAATCGTCCAGGCTACGGTTTTCGGGCGGGAGAAAGATCACCCTCTCTTCGCCGCCTTCGACACCCTGACTCAGGAATCCTCGCTCATCGCCCGGGGCCGCGTCCGGGCCGAATCGCGTGCACCGGGGGGATATGAAATCGCCCTTGAGGAGATCGAGATTCTTCAGGTCGCCAAGGATTATCCCATCACTCCCAAGGAACACAGCACGCCGTTTCTGATGGAACACCGCCACCTCTGGCTCAGGTCCCAGAAACAGCATGCCGTTCTTCAGGTCCGAACCGAGGTCATCCGGGCCATCCGGGACTTTTTCGACGGCCGCGGTTTCCGGTTGATGGACACTCCCATCCTGACGCCCAGCGCCTGTGAGGGGACGACCACCCTCTTTGAAACCCAGTACTTCGACCAGAAGGCTTACCTCAGTCAGAGCGGACAGCTCTACAACGAGGCGACGGCCATGGCCTTCGGCAAGGTCTACTGTTTCGGCCCCACCTTCCGGGCCGAAAAATCCAAGACGCGCCGCCATCTCATCGAATTCTGGATGGTCGAACCCGAGGTCGCCTTTGCGACACTTCAGGATGTCATCACTCTCGGCGAAGATCTCGTGATGTTCATTCTCAAACGTGTTCTCGAAAAAAGACGCGGCGATCTCGAGACTCTGGAACGCGACTGCGCCCCTCTGGAGAAAATCGCCCGGCCGTTCCCCCGTCTCACCTACGATGAGGCTCTGCCCATGCTGCAGGCCCGGGGCTCGGCCATCGAATGGGGCGGCGATTTCGGCGCTCCCGAAGAAACCCTGATTTCCCAGATCTACGACTCCCCCGTCTGTGTCACCCACTTTCCTTCCCAAATCAAGGCCTTTTATATGCAGCCCGATGCCGAGAGGCCCGAACTGGCGCTGGGCGTGGATTTTCTGGCTTCCGAGGGATACG
Source organism: Acidobacteriota bacterium (assembly GCA_033549365.1). Taxonomy (NCBI): domain Bacteria; kingdom Pseudomonadati; phylum Acidobacteriota; species Acidobacteriota bacterium. The sequence goes on along the minus strand of JAWSUF010000006.1, from coordinate 52,506 downwards.
GCGAAATCATCGGCGGAGGGCAACGCATTCACGACCATGAACTCCTGGAACAGAGGATCCGGGAACACGATCTGCCGCAGGCGGCTTATGAATGGTACCTGGATCTCAGAAAATACGGCTCAGTTCCCCATGGGGGGTTCGGTCTGGGGGTTGAAAGGACCGTGGCCTGGCTTTGCGGTATCCGGCACATCCGGGAAACCATTCCCTTTCCCCGGCTTCTCTACCGGATTTATCCTTGAGAGGGAGGTCCCGGGATATTCATTGGCCTCGGGATCGGAACCATGAATCGTAAAACGGCCGCACTGATCAGTCTGGGCTGCGCGAAGAATCTCGTGGACAGCGAGGTCATGCTGGGAATCCTGAAGACATCCGGCTACGATCCGGTTCCCAGCCCCGACGAGGCCGACGTCATCATCGTCAACACCTGTGGTTTCATTCAGCCCGCCCGGGAGGAAAGTCTGTCCGTCCTGCGGAAGGCGGCCGCTCTGAAAGCGGCCGATGCCGGAAAGCGACTCGTGGTCGCCGGGTGTTATGTGCGGAAGGACGGCGAAGCCTTGAAGCGCCGGTTTCCCGAAGTCGACGCCTGGCTGGATGTCGGGGATTATGCCAAAATCGCGGCGGCGGCCGCCGGACGTCCCTTCCGATCGTGCGACAGGGCGTTTCTTTACAATCATACGACTCCCCGGTTGATCTCGACACCTCGCTCCTGGGCCTACCTCAAGATCTCCGAAGGCTGTCTCCGGCGGTGCGGTTTCTGCACCATTCCCATCATCAAGGGGCCCCTCCGGTCCCGAACCGAGGCCTCCATCGTACGTGAAGCCGAAAATCTTGTGTCGTCCGGCGTCAGGGAAATCGTCCTGGTTTCCCATGATACGACATCTTTTGGGATGGATCGCGGCGGAAAGAGAAAACTTCCCGGTTTGTTGAAATCCCTTCTTTCCATCAGGAAATTGGCCTGGATCCGCATCCTTTATGGATATCCCGAAGGTGTGACGGATGAGCTCCTGGACATGTTCAAAGACCCCCGGATCTGCTCTTACCTCGATCTCCCGTTTCAACATGCCGATCCGGCCGTCGTCCGCAGCATGGGCCGGACGATGGACGCCGCCCGAGCCGTGGCCCTGATCGAAAAAATCCGCAGCCGGGTTCCCGGTGTGGCCTTGCGGACGAGCCTCATCGTCGGCTATCCTGGGGAGGGATCCCGGGAGTTCCGGAAGCTCAAAATGTTTGTCAAAGAAGCCCGTTTCGATCATCTGGGGGTTTTCCCCTATTCTCCGGAACCCGGAACCGCGGCTTTCCGCCTGGGCGATCCGGTGTCTTCCGCGGCGAAGACGGGACGGCGGGCTTCGCTGATGCGGCTCCAGACGGAAATTTCCTTCGAACGCAACCGCGCGCGTATCGGTTCGACGGAAGCCGTCCTGGTAGAAGGTGTTTCCCGGGAAGCGCCGGATCTTTCGATCGGAAGAGGCCGTTTTCAAGCCCCGGAGGTGGACGGGGTCATTTTCATCAAGACGGGACGAGGCGGCACAAGCAGGAAAAACCCCATCGTCAATGTCCGGATCGAAGCCGCCGATGTTTATGATCTCACCGGAAGGCCGGCATCATGAAAACCTTGTGGGCGATTCCGGCGACGGTTTTCGGCATCGGCCGTTTTCCCGTCGCGCCCGGAACCCTGGCCAGCCTCCTGACGGTTCTTCTTTATCATGTCTGCCTCAGCCGCCTTGGTGTTCCGTATCTGCTTCTGATCATCACTGCGGTTTTCGCCGTCGGCGTCATCTCGGCCGGCGCCTATGCCCGTTCCATCGGCCGGAGCGACCCCCGCCCTGTCGTCATCGACGAGGTCTGCGGTCAATTGGCCGCTTTGACGGCGGTTCCTTCGGAATGGTTTCCCCTCGCCCTGGCTTTTCTCCTATTCCGGATTCTTGATATTTTCAAGCCGTTTCCCATCGGAAAGCTGGAGTCTCTTCCCGGGGGTTGGGGTATTATGGCCGACGACATGGCCGCCGGAATCCTCGCCGCCCTCTGTGTTCATGGAGCCCTGCGTCTGTTATGAAAAAAGCGAGAGCGCCCCGGATCGAAGTGATCGCCGTCGGCAGCGAACTTCTGACGGATCGCTTCCAGGATACCAACTCGCTTTATCTCAGCCGCCGGTTGGCCGATTGGGGATTGCGCCTGTCCTTTAAAACCGTTGTCGGCGACGAAGCGGAAGATCTCGGGATGGCTATCCGCTCGTCTCTCCGGCGGGCCGATCTGATCCTGATCATGGGCGGGTTGGGTCCAACGGAGGATGACCGCACCCGGGAAACGCTGGCCGGTTGTCTCAAGCGTCGAATGATCTTTCGTCCGGAAATCCTGAAAAACATCGAAGCACGTTTTCGGAAGCGCCGGCTTCCCATGCCGCCGTCGAACCGGAAACAGGCTTATCTTCTCCAGGGTGCTGAAATCCTGCCCAATCCCCACGGAACAGCCCCCGGACAGTGGATCCGGCAGGGACGGAAAATGATCGCTCTTCTTCCGGGACCGCCGCGCGAGCTCATCCCGATGTTTGAAGACCATATCCTCCCCCGCTTGGAGGAGGCCAAGCAGGGATGCCTCATCCGCCGGGTTTTGAAAGCGGCCGGGCTCGGCGAGTCGACCATGGAAGAACGTCTCCGCGACGTCTATCCCGCCGTTCCCCCGAACATGATTCTGACCACCCTGGCGGCTCCCGGCGACATCGAAATTCAATTGTCCATGGCCTCCCGGGATAACGACATCGAAGCAGTCTCCGCCATGGACAGAGTGACGGAAATGATCGAATCCCGGCTCGGATCCTGCGTCTATGCCCGGGACAATATCCGGCTCGAAAGTGCCGTGGCGCAACTGTTCAGTCTATCGGGATTGACTCTGGCTTGTGCTGAATCGTGCACGGGAGGTCTGATCGGCCACAGGCTGACGGATGTTCCCGGGAGTTCGGCGTTTTTCCTGGAAAGCGTTGTCAGCTACGCCAATACCTCGAAAATCCGGAGACTCGGCGTTCCCCGCGCGGTCATTGAAAAATACGGCGCCGTCAGCCGGCCGGTTGCCGAGGCCATGGCGGAGGGAATCCGAAAGACATCGGGGGCCGATATCGGTTTGGCCGTCACCGGCATCGCCGGACCCTCGGGAGGAACGCTCCGGAAACCTGTCGGCCTGGTTTTCATCGCCCTCGCCGATGAAGGAAAGGTTGACGTTGTCCGAAATGTTTTCCCCGGAAACAGAAACCAGATCAAGGCCCAGGCCTCCCAAAAAGCTCTGGACATTCTCCGCCTCCACCTCCAAAAAATCCTGCGGCGGACAAGCCTCGGGCAAGGACGAACAGCTTGAGAGCTTTCGTTGCCATCGCCATTGACAGCGAAATCAAGGCCTCTCTTATTGATTTCGTCGGCAGGCTGAGGAGCCGGGGGGAAGGCGTCGGTTGGCTTCGTCCGAATGCCGTGCACCTGACCCTGAAATTCCTGGGGGAGGTTTCGGACGACCGGGCCCTCGCAGCCGGCCGATGCCTGGAAGAGATCGCTTCGCGCCATGGGACATTTCCTCTTTCCGTGAAAGGGACGGGCGTTTTTCCCCCGGGCGCATCCCGGCCCCGGATCCTCTGGGCGGAAATCGATCCGTCGCCCTCTCTGATGCGTTTTCAGGAGGATGTCGAGTCGACCCTGGAAAAAGCCGGTTTCCCTCGCGAAGCCAAGGCTTTTCATCCCCATCTCACTCTGGGCCGAGTCAGAAAACCTGCCGGGCTCGGCCGGATTCTCGAGCTCTTGAAAGAGCACCGGGACAGCGAATTCGGCGTCATGACGGCCGAGACGGTCACCCTTTTTGAAAGCCGTCTCCACCCGTCGGGCGCTCAATATGCGGTGCTCAGGGAGGTCCGTCTGCCATGACGATTCTTTATCTTATCGCCGCTTATCTTGCCGGGGCCTTCCCGACGGGGTATCTTCTCTATCGATGGACGGAGAAACAGGACATCCGCAAAACGGGCAGCGGAAACACCGGTTTCACGAATATGCTCCGCATGAAAGGCTGGCGTTGGGCGGTTCCCGTTCTGCTGATCGATGTCGCGAAAGGTTTTTTGCCGCCGTTTCTGATTTTTCGTCTCGAGGGAGACCTGACTTGGGCGGCGGCGGCGGGTCTTTTCGCCGTTGTCGGACACATGTTTCCGGTCTATATCGGGTTTTGCGGCGGCAAAGGCGTGGCCACGGCCATGGGCGTTTTCGCCGCACTGGCTTTGGGTCCCGCAGCCTTGTGTCTGCTGGCCTTTTTGATCCTCGTCGCGTCGACACGCGTTGTCTCCCTGGGATCCATGATCGGTGTGTCCTTGTTCCCTCTGGTCAATCTGATTCTCGGCGGGGCTTCAGCGACCATTATCGCCGGAGCCGCCGTTGCGATCCTCGTCGTTTTCAAACATCGGGATAATATCGGACGTCTTCTCCGCGGGGAGGAGCGGCGTCTGGGAAGGACGAAACCGCTGTGAAAGCCGGAGTCATCGGTGGAGGAAGCTGGGGGTCGGCTTTCGCCCGTTATCTCGGCGGCCTGGGCCTTCCAGTCCGGCTCTGGATCCGAGAAGAGGATGTCTTCGGCGAAGTTCTGGCGTCGCGGGAAAACCGAAGATTTCTGCCGGGGTTCCGCTTTTCCGAAAACGTGTCATTCACCCGGGACCCGGCCGACGCCGCCTCTTTCGGCGATGTCGTCTTCTTTGCCGTGCCCGCCCAATTCAGCCGGAGCGTCATGCGCCGGGCCGTGCCGGGAATTTCGAGCCGTCAGACGCTGATCAGCCTGACCAAGGGAATCGAGGAACGTTCCCTGAAACGCATGACCGAAATCATGGCCGAAACGATCGGCCCGTATGCCGATCCGGCAACGGCCGTTCTTTCGGGTCCGAGTTTCGCCCGGGAAGTCGCCTTGGGTCATCCGACTGCGGTCGTCCTGGCCTGTCAAAACCGGAAAAAAGCCCTGAGGATCCAGGCCCTTCTTTCCGGAATCCGGCTGAGGGTCTACGTGTCCCGGGATGTCGCCGGCGTCGAGATCGCCGGCGCCGTGAAAAATGTGATCGCCATTGCGGCGGGAATCAGCGACGGCCTCGAGTTCGGACACAATTCCCGGGCCGCGCTCATCACGCGGGGCATTGTGGAAATGAAGCGCCTCGGGGTCGCCCTCGGCGGATGTCCGGAGACCTTTGCCGGGCTGGCGGGGATCGGAGATCTGGTCCTGACCTGCACCGGAGACCTCAGCCGCAACAAGTTCGTCGGCATGGAAATCGGCCGCGGCCGTCCCGTCGGCGATATCCTGGCCGGCATGGCCATGGTCGCGGAGGGAGTCCGGACGACCCGCTCCATAAGACGACTGGCCGCAAAAGCCGGAGTGGAAATGCCGATCTGTGAACAGGTTGACCGGGTTCTCTACCGGCGGAAATCCGCCCGCCGGGCCCTTGTTGACTTGATGTCGCGTTCGTTGAAAAATGAATGAAGGAGGAACTCATGATGCCGCTCAGAACCGCTTTGATTCCCATCGTTTGCCTGAGCCTGGCCCTGTGCGCCTCGTCTCCCCAGAAAACCGAGAGGGCGCGTCAAAAGGATCCTCAATATCAATACAATGTCGGCCTGTTTCATCTCAACAACAACGATCTGGATGAAGCCGTCAAGTCTCTGAACAGGTGCCTCGCCCTCAATCCCCGCTTCCATCTTGCCTGGAACGCCATGGGTCTGGCTAACTCCATGAAGGGGGATTTCGAGAGATCCATCAAGGATTTCCAGAAAGCCCTGGAAATCAATCCGCGTTTTACGGAGGCCCGCAACAATCTCGGCACGATCTATCAGGAAATGGGCCGCCTCGACGAAGCCGAGACGGAATTCCGCAAAGCCATCCTCGACTCCGCCTATGAATCGCGTGAACTCCCCTTCTACAACCTGGCGCGTCTTCATTTTACGCGGGAACAATACGATCAGGCCTTTGAAAACATCCAGTCCGCGCTCCAGATCCAACCCCGATTTGCCCTGGCCCACAACCTGAAGGGCCTCATTCTCGAAAAAAGGAACAATCTTTCCGAAGCCATTGCGTCATATGAACAGGCGGTCAAAATCGTCCCCGACGACCTGATGTTCAACTTGAACCTCGGGGAAGCTTATTTCAACAACCGCCGGTGGGAAAAAGCCCGTGAGATTTTTGAGAAAATCATCTCGCGGGTGACCGATCTGGAAACCCAGGAAAAGCTCAGTGCCTATCTGAAGGCCATCCGGGACCGGCGGGATTGAGCCTCGGCCCGGCTCAGGTGCCTTCCTTCCAATCGGCCAGGTAACGTTTCTGTTCCGGCGTCAAGCGGTCGATCCGCATCCCCATGGAGGAAAGCTTCAGCCGCGCGATTTCGCGGTCGATCGATTCCGGCACGGGATACACGGTGTTTTCCAGCGACCGGCTCTTTTCGGCAAGGTACAAAACGCTGAGGGCCTGATTGGCGAAACTCATGTCCATGACCATGGCCGGGTGCCCTTCGGCGGCGGCCAGATTGATGAGACGCCCTTCGCCCAGAAGATAGATCCGCTTTCCGTTTTTCAGTCGGTATTCATCAACGAACTCGCGGATGGGACGCTTTGCGGCGGCGGCCTTCGCCAGCGAAGGGATGTCGATTTCGACATTGAAATGTCCGGAATTGGCGACGATGGCGCCGTCCTTCATTTTCAGGAAATGCTCGCGGCGGATCACGCCCTTGTTCCCGGTGACGGTCACGAACACGTCGCCGATCTTCGCGGCATCGGCCATGGGCATGACGGTGAAACCGTCCATCACGGCCTCGATGGCCTTGACGGGATCGATTTCGCAAACAATGACCCGGGCCCCCGCTCCGGCGGCTCTCATGGCCAGACCTTTCCCGCACCAGCCGTAGCCGGCGACGACAAAGCTCAGCCCGGCCAAAAGGATGTTGGTCGCCCGGAGGATGCCGTCGAGGGTGCTTTGCCCCGTTCCGTAACGGTTGTCGAAAAAATGCTTGGTCTGGGCGTCGTTGACGGCGATGATGGGATAAGCGAGAACTTTTTCCCGGGCCATGCTTTTCAGACGAATGACACCGGTCGTTGTTTCCTCGGTTCCTCCGATAATGCCGGACTGAAGAGTCTTTCGGCTGGAATGCAATATCGAAACGAGGTCAGCCCCGTCGTCCATGGTGATATGCGGTCCGTGATCGAGGGATTGGTTGATATGCTTGTAGTAGGTGGCGTTGTCCTCGCCTTTGACGGCGAAAACCGGGATCCGGGTGTTGCGGACGAGGGAAGCGGCGACATCGTCCTGCGTGCTCAGGGGGTTTGAGGCCGTAAGCCGGACATCCGCTCCGCCGGTTTTGAGAACCTCCATCAAGCGGCCCGTTTCGGAAGTGACATGCAGACAGGCCGAGATTTTCAAGCCGCGCAGGGGCTTGTCCTTGGCGAATTTTTCCTGAATCCGCCGGAGCACGGGCATCGAGCGGCCCGCCCATTCCATACGGAGCTTGCCCTTGGGGGCCAGTTTCAAGTCCTTGACATCGTAGTCCATCTTGTCGTTGTCTCCTTTGAGGCGATGATCAGCGGAATAGCCTTCATTGATAGCACATTTCAGGGGGCCAATGCAACGCGCATTTGATATTTCGATTTTCCTTGTGATATTGTTTGTGTTCCGCAACTCGAACGGAAAACCTTGAATGCACAGAACATGGAGACTTCAAGCGGCGGCGATCCTTCTCGGTCTGACCGCCGCGTTAGCCCCGGCCGCGCAGGTCCGGCCCCAAAGTGCGCCGGCCTTTCCGGTTGAACGTTATCAGCTGCGGAACGGCTTGGAGGTCATTCTGGCCGAGGATGATTCTCTGCCTCTGGTTTCGGTCGTCGTCGCCTATCGTGTCGGCTCCATTCATGATGCGCCCGGCAAGTCGGGGTTGGCCTATCTCATGGGTAACCTCATGTTCCAGGGCTCGGAAAATATCAGCCCGATGCAGCACATTCATTACATCGAAAAGATCGGCGGCGAATTCAATGCGATGACCGCTTATGACCGCACGATGTTCTTTCAGACGGCGCCCTCCCAGCACCTGGCTCTTCTGCTCTGGCTGGAATCCGACCGGATGTTGTCCCTTTCCCTGTCTCCGGCTTCTGTGGAAAGATCCCGGGAAGCGCTGATCGAAGAAAACCGACAGAGACTGGGCGGCGATCCCCATCTTTCCGGCGCCCAGGTCTTTGACCGGATGCTGTATGGGGATTATGCGCGGGCCCACCCGCTGTCCGGGACGAATGAGGATTTGAATCGGATCACTTACCAGGATGTGACGGCCTTTCACAGGACTTTCTATGTTCCCAACAATGCCGTGATCTGCATTTCGGGAGATTTCCGGGCCGCCAAGGCGCGCGAACTGGTGGCGCGCTATTTCGAAACCATCCCGCGAGGTCTTCGCGGCCCGACACCGCCCCCTCCCCCCTATGAAGCCGCAGCCGCGTCTCAGACATTGACGGAGACTCTGGCCTCGACGCCGGGATTTCATATGGGTTTTCGTTTTTCCGCTCTCCAGCCGGGGGATATCCACACGTTGGGGATCATCGACTATCTGCTTCTTCAGGGCCGGGGGTCGCGCCTTTTCAGGCGCCTCGTCCGCAGGGACAGGCTGGTCCTTTATCTCTCAGGCGGCTTGGAGGAAAGGGCCGGTGTTCACGCTTACCGGATTTTCGCCCTGGTCAACAACGAGGTCATGGCCGAGCGCAGCCAGAAAACCATTACCGGAGAGATCAACCGTTTGAAAACGAGTCTGGTTTCGGAAACCGAACTTCAGCGGGCGAAAAACATGTTCCGGGCCGATTATCTGGGGCGGACATCGACAAGTCTGGACAAGGCGATTTATCTGGTGGAACATTTTCTTGACGGCGGGACGTTCTCTTCTCCGGACGATGACCTGAACCAATACATGAGGGTCACACCTTCCATGATCATCAGCGCCGCCAACAGGCACTTTTTGACGGAAAAAACCGTTCTTTTGAATATCAGGATTCGATGATGCGTTCCCAGCCCTTCGTGAAAACCGCCGCGGCATGCCTGTTCTTCATCCTGTTGATCGGGGGCACCGACGCCGCCGGTCAGGAGCGATTCCGTAAATCCCCTCCGGCACCCGAACCGCTGCCCGAACTTCGCCTGCCTCCGATCGAACGTCACACCCTGTCCAACGGTCTTCAGCTTGCGGTCGTCCCACGCCCGCGCAGCTCGTTTATGCACCTGCGCCTCATCATTCAGGCCGGAGAAGTCGACTCCCCCGAAAACCGCCCCGGTGTCGCCGCTTTGACGGCGGCTCTTTTGAACAGGGGGACGGCTGCGCTCTCCGCAGCCGACATCGAGGAGCGCATTGAGGGGCTCGGTGCGGTTTTTCAGGCTTCCGCGCATATGGATTATTCGTCCTTTTCCATGACATTTCTCGAAGAGCACCTTGACGACGCCCTGGAATTGTTGAAAACACTGCTTCTTCAGGCGTCGTTTTCCGCCCGGGAGGTGGAGTCGGCCAAGAAGGCCATGTATTACGAGCTCGTGGAAAAAAGCCGGGACCCCGAATTTGTCGCCAACCGCCATATGTTCCGTCTTCTCTTCGAAGACCATCCCTATGCCAAAATCGCCTATTCTGAGGATGCCCTGACCGCGATCGGCCAAAAGGATATCGCGGCGTTTTTCGAGAACTTTTACAAGCCCAACAATGCCATTCTTGTTTTGACCGGAAATTTGAATCTCGGCCTGGCCTCACGCAAAGTCAGCCATCATCTCAACACCTGGGCATCCCGCAAAATTGAAAGAGACTTCATTCCGCCTCCGCCGCCGAACAAAAAACTCCGTGTGGCTTTCATCGATGTCCCCCGGTCGCGGGATGCCGTGATTTCCACCGCGAACGTCATCATGCCGCCGACGGGCGCCGATCTCTTCCCGTTTCTGGTCCTCAATCATGTTCTGGGCGGAACGACGGGAAGCCGCCTGTTTCTGAATCTCCGCGAAACCAATCAATACGCCTACTACGCCTTCAGCGAAACGGAATTTTTCAGGACCTGCGGTGTCTTCAGAACCCGGGCCCGCATCATCCCGGATGCGGCATCGCCGGCCTTGCGGGAAATCCTGCAGGAACTTCAGGCCGCGGTCGACGAAACCGTCACGCCCTTCGATATCGAACAGGCCAAAGCATTTCTCATCGGGAATTTTCCCCTCCGCATCGAGTCCCTGGAAAACGTCTCCCGCCGGGCCGCTCTCATGGCCCTTTTCAATCTCGGCGAGGACCATTGGAACCGTTACTACGACGGAATGAGGCGGGTGAACCTGAACGCCGTCCGCGACGTCGCCCGGAATTATCTCCAACTTCCGCCGATCGCCGTGATCGCCGGAAGCCGGGATAGGATCGTGGACACCCTGAGAAACTTCGAGGTTGTGCAGATCTATGACGCCAAGGGCACTCTCAGATCCACCATTGTCAAAGGAGTCGAAAAATGAAACTTGTCGAATGCGTTCCCAATTTCAGCGAAGGTCGCGATTCCGCCAAGATCCAGGCCATTGTCCGCGAGATTGAAGCCACTGCGGGAGTCAAGCTTCTTGACGTCGATCCGGGTGAAGCCACGAATCGGACGGTCGTAACCTTCGTCGGCACTCCGGAGAGCGCCGGAGAGGCCGCATTCCGGGCCGTCCGCAAAGCCGCCGAGATCCTCGACATGAGAACACATAAAGGCGCTCACAGTCGCATCGGCGCGACCGATGTCTGTCCTTTTGTCCCGGTGACGGGTGTCGAGATGTCGGACTGCGTCCGTTTGGCTGAAGAACTCGGCGCCCGCGTGGCCTCCGAATTGGATATCCCCGTCTATCTCTACGAAGAAGCCGCCCGGCGGCCGGAACGCAGAAACCTGGCCTCCATCCGGGCCGGCGAATACGAAGGGTTAGCGGAAAAACTCGGACGGACCGATTGGGCTCCGGATTTCGGCCGTCCCGTTTTCAATCCGAAAAGCGGGGCGACGGTCATCGGCGCCCGGGAGTTTCTCATCGCCTACAACATCAATCTCAATACGCGGGAGCGGCGCCTGGCCCAGGAGATCGCCTTGAATATCCGTGAGGGAGGCCGGGCCAAACGCGACAAGGACGGCCGCATCATCCGGAAGGCCGATGGAACCGCGGTGAAGATCCCCGGCAAGTTTCAGGCCGTCAAGGCCGTCGGCTGGTATATCGACGATTACGGGATCGCTCAAGTCTCGATCAATTTCACGAATTATAAAATCACGCCGCCCCATATCGTTTTTGATGACGTGGTGCGGGAGGCGGAAAAGCTCGGCCTTCGCGTGACCGGAAGCGAACTCGTCGGCCTCATTCCCAAGGACGCGCTCCTTGGAGCCGGCCGTTATTACCTGGAGAAACAGGGAAAAAGTCCCGGAGTTCCGGAAGATGAGCTGATTCGAACGGCCGTTCTTTCTCTCGGGCTTTCGGACCTCAGCCCTTTCGAGCCGGATAAGAAAATTATCGAGAATTGGTTCCGGGACCAGGGACCCGCCCTGAAAGACATGACGTTGAAGGAATTCGCGAATGAGCTGTCCATGGACTCCCCCGCCCCGGGCGGAGGCAGCGCGGCCGCCCTTTGCGGCGTGCTTTCCGGGGCATTGTCCGCCATGGTGGCCAATCTCACCTACGGCAAGAAGGAGTATCTTTCCGTTCTCGACGACATGAAAACCGTTTCCCTGAAGTCACAGGATCTCAAGGACCGCATGCTCAAGGCCGTGGATGACGATACCCGGGCTTTCAACAAGGTCATGGAGGCCGTCAAGCTGCCCAAAGGCTCCGCCGAGCAGGCTGAAGAGCGGGACCGAGCCGTCGAGGAAGCCACGCGTGAAGCCACGGAGGTTCCCCTGCGCGTCCTGGAGATGGCCGTGGAGCTTCTGAAATTGGCGGCCGTCGCGGCGGACAAAGGAAACAGGAATTCTCTCAGCGACGCGGGGGTTGCGGGCCTTGCGGCCCAGACAGCGGCCGTAGGCGCCTATTACAACGTCCGCATCAACCTGCCCCAGATCCAAGACGAAAAGTTCCGGCGAAAAACGGTCCGCCGGGCCGCCACTCTGAAACGGAAGGCCTTGCGCATGGGTGCGACGCTTCAACGACGCATGGAAAAGGATCTCGAGCCCAAGCCCGATCTCACTTCCTGATTTTTCCGAGAATCAGGAGTCCGATAAAAACCGCGAAGGAGATCAGAACGATGGCCGCTGAAGCGGGGATATTGAATTCCAGGGCGGCCGCCATTCCCGCGGCGATGGAGACGACGGCCGCGGCCGCGGAGACGGCCATGGCCATCCGGAAATTTCGGGCGACCTGAAGCCCGCCGGCCGCCGGAATGACCAGCAGTGCGGCGACAAGCATGATCCCGACCACCTTCATTCCCAGAACGATCGTCACGGCCGTGAGAACGGTGAGTAGAGTCTCCAGCCTCTGAACCTTGACGCCCGCAGCCTGAGCGGATTCCCTGTCGAATGTCATATAGAGAAGCCGGGAGTAATTGAGCAGCAGGGCCGCGAGCACGCCTCCCGCCAGTCCCACGGACAGCCAGACTTCGAAATGCGTGACGGCCAGAATTTCGCCGAAAAGATAACCCATGAGATCGACATTGAAATTCCGGGCCAGGGAAACAAGCAGAATTCCCGCCGCAAGTCCCACGCTGCTGAAAATGCCGATGGCCGTGTCGCCGTGCAGGCCGGCTACGGACTTGATTTTCATGATGATCAAAGCGGTCAGCACGCAGACGGCCAGGGCCGCCGCCAAAGGAGGGAGGCTGAGAAACAGACCGACGGCGACGCCGGCAAAGGCCAGATGGGACAATCCATGTCCGACCATGGCATCCTTGCGGAGCACCAGAAACAGCCCCAGCAGGGCACAGGCCAGACCGATGAAGATTCCGGCCAGAAGCGCCCGCTGAAGAAACCCGTACTCGAAAAACGCCTCCATCGTCACATCCTTTTAATGCTCGTGGGCGACAAGATGATGCCCCCCCTTGAGAAACTGGCCGAGCGTTTCCGAACGGCAGAACTCCTCGTGTGTGCCGTGGTAAACAAGAGTCCGGTTCAAGCAGGCCACGGTATTGACATGTTTGTTGACGATTCCGATGTCGTGAGTCACAATGACGATGGTCAAATTCTCCGACTTGTTGAGATCGCCGAGCGTTTCGTAGAAATGGGTCTGGGTCCCGGCGTCCACGCCTCCGGTCGGCTCGTCCAGAAAAAGGATGTCGGGCCGCGTGACAAGAGCCCGGGCGATAAAAACCCTTTGCTGTTGTCCTCCCGACATGTCTCCGATCCTCCGGCCGGCAAAATCGGCCATACCTACCCGGTCCAAGGCCTCCCGGACGGCTCCGGACCGGACGCCGGCGATCCGGCCGACGGTTCCGGCCGTCGATTTCAAGGCCATATCCACGACCTCCGCGGCTGAAGCGGGAAAATAAGTATCGATGTGGGTGGCTTTCTGAGGGACATATCCGATGCGGCCTCTGTCCTTCAAAGATTCGATGGGCCGGCCCATGACGAGGACGCGGCCCGAGTCCGGCTTCAGGAGCCCCAGAATGAGTTTGATCAGGGTTGTCTTGCCGGAGCCGTTGGGGCCGAGGACGGCGAGAAAATGGCCCCGTAGAACATCCAGATGGATGTCCTCAAGAACGGGAAACGAAGAGTAAGAAAACGAGACGTCTTGTACGGAGACAAGGATGTCCGATTCAGCGGCAGTCGAGTCCATCCGCAAGAGTCCTGAGATTGTCTTCCATCAAAGTTAGAAACGTTGCGCCTTGGGATATCTGGCTTCGGGTGAGGGCGGCACCCGGGTTCAAAAACAGAAGCTTGGCGCCGGTTTCCCGCGACAGGGTTTCGGCCAGGGCGCCGGAAACCGCGGTTTCCGTGAAGACGGCGGAGACGCCGCGCTTTCTGACGAACTCGACGATTTCAATCATCTTTTTCGGGGTGGCTTGAGCATCCGGGCTGAGCCCGTAGAGCGACACCTGTTCCAATCCGTATCTCCGGGCCAGGTAACCGAAAGCCGCATGGCCGGCGACCACCAGAAGGCGTTGCCGGCAGGAGGCCAGTGTCTCAACATATCGCTCGTCAAGATTCCGAAGCTTCCGGATGTATGTTTCGGCATTGGACGAAAAAACGCCGGCGTCGGCAGGAGAGAGAGCCGACAATTCCCGGGCCAGGGCTTCCACAATCCGGACATCCAGATCCAGGTCGAGCCAGACATGAGGATCATATCTCTCTCCATGTCCGTGATCATGGCCATGGCCGTGGTCGTCGTGATCATGATCCGCCCGGATCAGCGGCAGGCCCCGGGCGGCTTCGAAGACCCGGAGGTTTTTTGCAATCGAGCCGGCTGTGAGATCCCGAACCCAGGGTTCGAGGTCGCGGCCGACGGAGACGAGGAGATCGCTTTTGGAAAGATTCAGCAGGTCGCCGGGTTTGGGACGCCAGACATGAATATCCGCCCCGGGAGGGAGAAGGAGATGAACCTCGGCCCGGTCTCCGGCCACGACGGAGGCGAACTCGTACAGCGGAAAAATCGTCGCCGTAATTTTGAGTTCGGCGGCGGCGAGTCCCTGAATCAGAAACCCTGATGCCAGAAGGATCCCGGCGGCCGTTTGTTTCCGGAGAGGGAGTTTTCTCATGACGGCATTATAATTCAAGACCCGTATTGAATCCATGTGTTTTTTGTGGCATGATGATTCAGGCCCTTCGGCCTGAAAAATCCGCGAAAGGAGTTGTTCATGACGACGCGTCTGAACGATCTGAAACCCTCCCATTTATGGAAACATTTCGAAAAGATTCTGGAGATTCCTCACTGCTCCGGTAACGAAAAAAAACTTGGAGATTACGTCCTCTCCGTTGCGGCCGCCCACAATTTATCCGCCCGCCGGGACAAGGTGGGCAACATCGTCGTCGAGAAAAAAGCGTCGCCCGGTTACGAAAATGCCGAGGGCGTGATTCTCCAGGGCCACCTGGATATGGTGGGTGAGAAAAATTCGGACACGGTTCACGACTTCGCCAAAGACCCGATCCGGGCTTATGTCGAGGGCGAATGGGTCAAGGCCGAAGGCACAACGCTAGGCGCCGACAACGGCATCGGACTGGCCGCCGCCCTGGCCGTCATGGAATCCGACGACCTGAAGCACCCTCCGCTCGAGTTCCTCTTTACGGTGGATGAAGAGACCGGATTGACCGGGGCGACCCGTATCAAAAAAGGATGGTTGAAGGGCAAGAAGCTGTTCAATCTGGACAGTGAAGACGAAGGCGTTTTCACCATCGGCTGCGCCGGCGGAGCGGACACCGAGATTTTCCTGCCGATCAAAAGAAAAAGTGCGGCGTCCCGGGATGTTCACCGGCTCAAGCTGACGGGGTTCCGGGGCGGGCACTCCGGGCTCGACATCAATCAGGGCCGCGGGAACGCCATCAAGCTTCTGGCCCGGATGCTGGGTTTGGCCCTTCTGGAGTTCCGTTTCGAAATCGTATCTTTCGAAGCCGGAAGCAAGCGCAACGCCATCGCCCGCGAAGCCTGGGCTGATTTGAAGATCCCTCCCGCCCAGCTCAAAAAGCTGACGGCATTTTTCAAGAAGACGTTTGCCGATATTCAAACGGAATACAAGGCCGTGGAAACCGAAGCCGCCTGGTCTTTGAAGAAGAATCCGGATATCCGGGAGGCTCCCCTGACCTCGGAATCCCAGTCGGCCCTGGTGCACCTTCTGCTGGCTCTTCCCCACGGGGTTCTGGCCATGCATCCCGAAATGAAGGATCTCGTCGAGACATCGACGAACCTGGCCATCGTCAGGACAACGAAGTCGCGCATCCAGATTGTCTGCAGCTCGAGAAGCTCCATCGCATCCGCTCTGGCCGCCGCCCGTTTGACCATACGGGCGGCCTGTGAGCTGGCCGGCGCCAAGACCCATCAGCCTGACGGCTACCCCGGCTGGATGCCCAAACTCGACTCTCCCCTGTTGAAGACTCTTCGTGAGGTTTATGCCAAGACTTTCGGAAAGCAAGCCGGCGTCGCCGCCGTGCATGCCGGTCTGGAGTGCGGGATCATCGGCGAAAAGCATCCCGGCATGGACATGATTTCCTTCGGCCCCACCATGCGCAATCCGCACTCCCCGGACGAAAAGGTCCACATCCGGTCGGTGGAAAAATTCTGGAAGTTCATCGTTGAAGCGTTGGCGGCGCTGAAATAGGCATGGAAAGACGAAAAGTTTTTTTCGCCCTGGGATTTCTGGGGGTTCTGGCCGCCGGAATTTTTCCCAAGACGACAAGGAGCCAAGATATGAAACAGGCCATCCAAACGGACAAGGCGCCGAAAGCCATCGGACCCTATTCTCAAGGCGTCGCGGCCGGCGGATTTCTCTTTTGTTCGGGACAAATCCCCATCGATCCGGCCACGGGAGACCTCAACACCGGGAGCATCGAGGACCAGACGCGTCTTGTTCTTCAAAATCTGGGCGCCGTTCTCCAGGCTTCGGGCGTGTCTTTCTCCGAGGTCGTGAAGGCGACGGTTTTTCTCGAAGACATGAATGATTTCACCCGCATGAACGCCGTTTACGGCGAATTCTTCAAGCCGCCCTACCCCGCCCGGGCCGCCGTCCAGGTCGCACGCCTGCCGCGCGACGTCAAAGTTGAAATCGAGGCGATTGCGGTTCTCAAGTCCTGACGCTGATGCCGATTTATGAGTTTCTCTGCCGAAGCTGCGGGACGCTTTTTGAACGCATTGTCTCCCTGAACGGAGTTCACGGGGTATCGTGCTCGGAATGCGGCTCGGCGGACGTCGAAAAAAAGCCCTCGACGTTCGGCATCGGGGGCGGAGGCGGCCGCATCAAGGCCGCCTCAAGCAGCTGTTCGTCCTGCTCATCCCATTCCTGCTCGACCTGCCGCTGAACGCTCGATTCCCATGAATAAACGCGGCGCCCGTCCGGTTCCCGCCCCGTCTCTGCGTGTCGGGATCGATACGGGAGGCACGTTCACAGATTTTGTCATCTGGAAAAACGGCACTCTCTCCGTCCGCAAGGTCCTCTCCACACCCGGCAACCCGTCCCGGGCCGTTGTCGAAGGCCTTCGCGATATTCTCAATGAATCCCTGTTCGTCGTTCACGGAACGACCGTGGCCACGAACGCCCTCCTGGAAAAAAAGGGCGGCCGAATCGCTCTAATCGTTACGGCCGGTTTCGAGGATCTTCTGGCCGTCGGCCGCCAGACGCGCGGGAATCTTTACGATCTCCAGCCCGAACCGCGGTTTTCTCCCGTTGCACCGTGTTTGTGCTTCGGTCTCCGGGAGCGGATCCTGGCGGGAGGAAAAGTGGAAACCGCCGTCGATCCGAAGGACGCGAAGCGACTGGTTGCGCGGATCCGGAAGTTCCGGGTCGACGCCGCCGCCGTTTCCCTCTTGCATGCCTATGCCAATGCCTCCCACGAAAACATCGTGGCCCGGGAACTGCGCCGGGCCGGAATTCCGGCCTCGATCTCCAGCCGGCTTCTTCCCGAACACCGGGAATACGAACGGACGCTGGCCACGGCGGTCAACGCCTGGTTGATGCCCGTCATGGAACGTTATCTGGCCGATCTCGAAAAACAACTCCGGGGCGTCGCCTTGCGCATCATGCAGTCCAATGAGGGGTACATCTCCGTAAGCGGGGCGAGACGTGAGCCCATCCGCACGGCTTTGTCCGGACCGGCCGGAGGCGTCGTGGGCGCCCATCACCTCGCCCGCGCCGCCGGTTGGCGGAATATCGTCAGCTTCGACATGGGCGGCACATCAACCGATGTGTCCCTGATTGCGGGTGGAATCCGAAGAGCTCAGGAATGCCGTGTCGGCGACTTTGCCGTGCGCACGCCCGTTATCGATATCCACACTGTCGGGGCCGGGGGCGGTTCTCTGGCCTATCGGGACCGCGGCGGGTCGCTCCGCGTGGGTCCTCAGAGCGCCGGAGCCGATCCTGGGCCCGCCTGTTACGGCCGGGGCGAAGAGCCCACCGTAACGGATGCCGACCTTGTCCTCGGCCGTCTCGACCCCGATTTTTTTCTGGGCGGTCGCATGGCCCTTCATCCGGACCGGAGCCGGATGGCGATCGAACGCCTGGCCCGAAAAATCGGAAAAAACGTCAAGGAGACCGCCTCGGGGATTGTGGCCGTCGCCAACGCCAACATGGAAAAGGCCATCCGAGTGATTTCGATCGAACGCGGGACCGATCCCAGAAATTTTTCCCTGTTCTCATTCGGCGGCGCAGGAGGCATGCATGCCGTCGAGATCGCGGAGCGTCTTCGCATGCCCCGGGTCGTCATTCCCCCCTTCGCCGGGGTTCTGTCCGCCTTCGGCCTGATCATGGCCGACGCCATCAAGGACTATTCCGCCTCGCTGCTCAAGCCGGAAAGCCGGGTGACGGCGGTCGAGTTGGAACGCCTTTTTAACAAACTGGAGCGAAGAGCCGCGGCGGACATGGCGGCCGACGGCTTTTCGTCCGGGGATGTGACGATGAAGAGGTCTTTCGACCTCCGGTATGTCGGCCAATCCTACGAAATCCATCTTGTGCCGGATCCGGTCTCAAAGCCCGGCTGCGGACTGTCCGAGGCCTTTCATCGCCTGCATCAGCAACACTACGCCTACCATCATCCGGACCGCCTGGTGGAGATCGTCAACATCCGCATTAAGGCCGTGGCCTCCTCGCCCAAGCCGCGTCTGATCCGAAGACGCATGAGAAATCGTGGAATCCCCGGGAGCGCCGCCGTTCGAAAGACGTCTTTACACTTCGATAACAAGACGTTTTCCGCCTGTGTCTACGACCGTTCGCTTCTCCAGGCGGGGGATTGTCTTCCCGGACCCTGTCTTGTCGTGGACGCCGAATCGACGGCTTTCGTTCCTCCGGGATATGCGGGCCGGATCGACGGCTTTCTCAATCTGCTCATCGAGAGGACACCGGCGCCTTGATCTCCTTCGATCCCATTGAACTCGAACTTTTCAAGAACATGTTCATTTCCATTTCGGAAGAAATGGCCGCGGTTCTGGGCCGGACGGCGCTGTCGCCCAACATCAAGGAACGCCGGGATTTTTCCTGCGCCCTGTTTACGCCCGCGGGCGAAACTTTGGCCCAGGGGTCGCACATCCCGGTGCATCTGGGAGCCATGCCGCTATCGGTGCGGGCGGCTTTGAAAGCGCAGTCCTTCGAGGAGGGCGATCTCGTTGTTCTCAACGATCCCTACAGCGGCGGAACGCACCTACCGGACATCACCTGCATCTCGCCGGTTTTTCATTCCGGAACGCTGTGTTTCCTTGTGGCCAACAGAGCCCACCACGCCGATGTCGGGGGCATGACGCCGGGTTCCATGCCTTTGGCCGAGGAGATTTTTCAGGAAGGTCTGATCATTCCTCCGCTGAAACTGGTGTCCCGTGGCCGCCTGAATCACGGGATTATGGACCTCATCCTGGCCAATGTACGGACGCCGGATGAACGCAGAGGCGATCTCCTGGCTCAAGTCGCGGCCAACAGCACGGGCTGTGCCCGCATCAAGGAAGTCCTTGACAGGGAGGGCCTGGAGAAGACTCAATGGTACGCCGGCCGGATCCAGGATTATTCGGAATCGTTCCTTCGGGCGGCCATCCGCGCCCTTCCCGACGGTGCCTACGAATTCGAAGACCGCCTCGATGACGACGGATTCGGCGAAACCGGTATCCGCATCCACGTCCGAATCAGCGTCCGCGGAGACCGGGCCGTCGTGGATTTCAGCCGCTCGGCCCCTCAGGTGCGTGGCGGAGTGAATGCCAACCTGGCCGTCACCACTTCGGCCGTTCTCTATGTTTTCCGATGTCTCTTGGACGACGAAATCCCCTTCAATACGGGCCTGATGCGGCCGCTCTCCATTCGGGCGCCCCGCGGGCTCGTCGTCAATGCCGATTTTCCGGCCGCCTGTGCCGGCGGTAATGTCGAAACGTCCCAGAGGATCGTGGATGTTCTTCTTGGCGCCCTGGCCAAGGCCGTTCCCGATCGGATTCCCGCGGCCGGTCAGGGGACCATGAATAACATCGCTTTCGGGGGCTGCGATCCGTCCCGGGGCGGGTCCTTCGCTTATTACGAAACAATCGGAGGAGGAACGGGCGGCGGTCCCTCCCGTCCCGGCGTGGACGGAACCCACTCCCACATGACGAATTCTCTCAATACCCCCATCGAGGCCCTGGAAAACAATCTCCCGGTCAAAATCCGAAAATACGGCCTTCGCCGGGGATCGGGCGGTGCGGGCCGAAACTCCGGAGGCAACGGCCTCGTCCGGGAATACGAATTTTTCGTTCCCGTGACATTGACCGTCATCTCCGAACGGCGCCGGTTTGAACCCTACGGTTTATCCGGAGGGCAACCGGGCCGGGCCGGAAAAAACATTCTGATCTCCGGAGGAAGGCGCCGCAATCTCGGTTCGAAATTTCATGTCCTGCTCAATCCGGGCGACGTCTTCAGAATGGAAACTCCGGGTGGAGGCGGTTTCGGCCGTTAATGCGGCAGGGTTTTCTTGAGCTTGCCGAGCTCGATGAGCAGGGTGCCCTGGTAGGACACGTAGTTCATTAAAATCATGACGCGTTCCCGGTCGGAAACGGTTTTCAGAAAGATTCCCCTCAAACCCTTGAGCGGTCCTTCGACGACTTCGATCTCGTCGCCCTCGGCGGGAGTTTCACCGAATTTTTCGAGCTCGATCAACCCGTTCTTTTCCCTGGATCGGATGCCGTCGATGATCTCATCGGGAAGGGCAATCGGACCGTTGCGGTTGCCCACGACTTTCTTGACGCCCCGTGTGTAGCCGACGAGCCGGAACGGCTGATCGTCGTCGTACTTGAGGAAGACATATCCCGGAAAAAAGGGCCGGATGCGTTTTTCAAACTTGTATTGGGGGTTGTAGACGTCAAAGGAGGCCTCACGGAAAATCTTTTCGACGTGAGATTCTTTCTTGGGTTTGGTGTTGACGACATACCAGCGTTTCACGACCGGTCACTCTCCCCTGTTGAATGTGCGGTAAAGGTCTGGCCGCCGGTCGGGCCAGAAATGGCGGGCGGCGTGGCAACGGTGCGTCTCCTCCAGATCGCAGTCGGCATAGAGAATCTCGTCCCGGCCCGCCGCCGCCCGGGCCAGGATGCGTCCGTCGGGATCGGCCATAAAGGATTCGCCGGCGAACGTCAGTTTCTCCTCGGGACCGACGCGGTTGACGAGGCCGCAGAAGTATCCGTTCTGAAAAGCCGCGACACGGACCTCGGCCTCGAACAGACCTTCAGGCCACTCCCCCACCGCCCCGGCCTGGGGAATGAGGACGAGTTCGGCCCCGCGGATGCGGAGAGCCCGCATGTATTCGGGGAAATGCCGGTCATAGCAGATGGCCACGCCGATTTTCCCGGCCCGGGTTTCGAAGACAATGTCACGCCCGTCGCCGGGACGGTAATAGCCGCGTTCATGAAAACACGGCCCTTCCATGATGTGGACCATGCGGGTTGTTCCGAGAAGCCGTCCGTCGGCGTCGATGACCGGAGAGGCATCGTACGTGTCCGTCCCCTGTCTTTCAAAGATATTGAGCACGATGACAACGCCGAGATCCCCGGCCAGCCGCTGGAAAATCTCCGTCGTCGGTCCGGGGATGGTTTCGGCTTTCGAGAGAATGTCGGGTCCGGCCGGAACCTGAGGATGGAATCGCTGAAAAGCCAACTCGGCAAACGCGACAATCCGGGCGCCTGCACCGGCCGCCTCCTTGACGGCGTAAATTCCCCTTTCGAGGTTGGCCCGCTCGTCGATCGAGGCGGATTGCTGCACCAGCGCCACCCGGGTTGTCATGGGTCGAGTCCTGAAATCCGTTCTATGCCGAAGCTTTTTCGATATCCTTGATGGTCTTGGGGATGGGTTTCCCGAGAACACGGCGTCCGGTTTCCGTCACCAGGACATCGTCCTCGACGCGCGTCCCGCCGAAGTCGAGGAATTTTTCAACCCGGGCATAATCGATGAACGCCGCCGCTTTTTTGCCTTTTTTCCACAGGGCGACGAGATCCGGGATGAAATAGATGCCGGGTTCGACGGTCACGACATGACCGGGGCGGAGCTCGCGGGCCAGGCGGAGATAAGCGAGTCCGAACTGGCGGCTGCGCTCGACGGTCCCATTATATCCGACATGATTTTCTCCCAGGTTTTCCATGTCATGAACATCCAGGCCGAGCATGTGACCCAGGCCGTGGGGGAAGAACAGGGCATGGGCGCCCTGGGCCACGGCCTCGTCGATATCGCCCTTCATCAGGCCGAGATCCTTGAGTCCCGAGGCGATCGTCCGGGCGGCCAGGAGATGAACATCCTTGAAGGAGACGCCCGGTTTCATGGCCTTGATTGCGGCCAGTTGGCCGGCCAGGACGATGGAATAAACGTCCTTTTGTCGCGGATTGAACCGGCCTCCGACAGGAATGGACCGGGTGATGTCGGAGCTGTAGCCGCCGGCCGTCTCGGCGCCGGAATCGGCCACCAGAAGCCGGCCGGTTTTGAGTTTGTTGCCGTGATAATGATTGTGAAGGATATGGCCGTTGATCGTGACGATCAGGGGAAAGGCGGGAGCGCAGTCTGCGGCAAGGGCGATGCCCTCCATGGTCCCGGCGATCTCGCTTTCCATGCGGCCGGGTTTGGTCATCCTAAACGCGGCGTCGTACATCCGGGCCGTAACCGCCAGGGCTTTTTCGATCTCGGCCACCTCGGCCGGAGATTTGACCGATCTCTGTTCGACGACGGCCCGGATGAGGTCGACGGACGCACGTTCCCGGGATTGCCCGGGTTTCAACCCCAAAAGACTCTCGATCCTGGCTGCGATTCCGGGCCTGTAGGGAGGGAGAAAATGAATCGTCCGCTTCCCGGAAAGGGCTTTTTTCAGATAAACTTCGAGGTCCTTCAGCGGTGCAATCCGGGCGACGCCCACCGAACGGGCCCGGTCCTTCATCTTCGGCAGATGGCCCATCCAGATGATGTCGTCGATTCCGATGTCGTCGCCGAAAAGGATGTCCTTGCCGGCGTCGATATCCACGATTCCGGCCAGGCCGGGAATATTCAGTCCGAAGAAATAAAGAAACGTACTGTCCTGGCGGTATCTGTACGTGTTCGCCGCGTAGTTCATCGGGCATTCGTCGTTGGCGGGCAGAAGAACAATCCCCGACTTCAACTGCTTTTTCAGAAGTTTGCGGCGTTCCTGGTAAACTTTGGCTTCAAACATGTCGATCGTCTCCTCTCCGGCGGAATGTTGTTACCTGTTCATGTATACCAGATCGAACGTCCGTCTTCAAGGTTTGGGAGGGACTTCGCCGGAAACGGGATTTCCGGGAATCACGATGGATGGAGGAATCAGGCGTGGCAGGTTTTGCGGTCGGTCGAGGATCGGCTGTTCAGGCATGTGTCGATGGCCCACCGGAGCTCGGCAACGTCGAAGGGTTTGGAAAGAACGGGATTTTTAGGCATCAGAAACCCCGTGGATTTTCCCTGGAGAAACGGATCGCTGTAGGCCGTCAGATAGATGATCGGCGTTTGATAGAGAGCCCGGATCTCAATCCCGGCCCGGATGCCGTCCATGTCGCCTTTGAGTTTGACGTCCATGAGAACGAGGTCGGGCCTGAGAGACGAGGTTTTCCGGACGGCTTCCTCGCCTGTCGCGGCTCTGCCCAGCACGATGTGTCCCATGTTTTCAAGAGTGTTCTGAATATCCGTCGCCACGAGGGCTTCGTCCTCGACGACAAGAACCCGATAGCGGCCGTTGCTCCCTGCCGTTTTTGTGAACATATCTGTTGCTCTCAATGTATTAGTCGAAGTTGCCGTAAAAAGATTGAACCCGTCCCGCTGAAATTATCCGGTTACAAAAATGCCGCGCAAAGGATATGAAGGAGGAAGGAAAATATGGGGGTGGTAGCGGGGGCTGGATTTGAACCAGCGACCTCCGGGTTATGAGCCCGACGAGCTACCAGACTGCTCTACCCCGCGTTACCGTGAATGATTATAGATAAAAAACACCATCCTGTCAAAGGAAATTTCACCGAACGTCCTTGTTCCGAATTACCGGCCGAGCAGGATCAAAACACCGGAGACAATGGCTAAAACTCCCATGATCAAGGACAATCCCTCAAAATTAAAATTGATCAATGGGATCAGACCGGTCAGGATGAGCCAGATGCCCAGCAAGATCATGCCCAGGCTCTTCGTCAATTTAAGTTTTTTCATCTCGGTTGCCTCCTTTGCATGAAGCATAGGTCAAGATGATATCCGGTGTCAATCGGCGGGTTTGGACGATGGGACCCTCACAGAATGATATTAACGGCCGGAGCGGGGCATAAGCCGGATTCTGTTCCCGCCTTTCGGGCGGGGGCGGTTATTTGACTAGCCTCCCGGTTGCCCGGAAGTTCGAGCGGCCGACCTCCCCCCTGGGACGGGCCGTCCCAAAATGGGGTGCGCTTGGCCTTGCTCCGGATGGGGTTTGCCGTGCCCCCGATGTCGCCATCGGGGCGGTGAGCTCTTACCTCGCCGTTTCACCCTTGCTCCCCGGAACGGCTGCGCCGATCCCGGAGGGCGGTTTGTTTTCTGTGGCACTTTCCCCCGGTCGCCCGGTGTCGCCGTTAGCGACCATCCTGCCCTGCGGAGTCCGGACTTTCCTCCTCTCCATGTCCCTTTCGGGACGGAGCGGCAACCGCCTCGCCCACTCCGGCCGTTATTTTTATTCCATACTGTTCCAGTTTCTTATAGAGATTGCTTCGGGGCGTGTTGATTTCCCTGGCCGTCTGGGAGATGTTCCAGCCGTTGGCCTCGAGGCGGGCCAGGATAAACTCCTTTTCCGCCAGTTCCCTGAAATCGCGCAGGGTGTCGGCCCGGCCGGCCTCGGGAATTCCCACGCTCTTCGCCTCCCGGAACGTTTCCGGAAGATCGTCCTTTTCTATTTTATCGTTATCCGTCATGATGAGCAAGCGTTCCACGGTATTTTTCAACTCCCGGACATTGCCTTTCCAGGGATGCTGAACCATGGCCTCGACGGCGTCCCGGGAAAAACGCTTGGGTCGGAAATTGTTTTCCTCGGAAAACGAACGGGAAAAGTACTCGATCAAAAGCGGGATGTCTTCCTTTCGGTCACGAAGAGGCGGAGAAAACAACGGCACGACGTTCAGACGGAAAAAGAGGTCCTCGCGGAATCTCTGCTCATGCATCTCTTTTTTGAGGTCCTTGTTCGTGGCCGCGATCACCCGCACATCGACCTTGCCGACCTTGTTGGAGCCCACTTTTTGAACCTCCCCTTCCTCGAGGACCCGCAGGACCTTGGATTGGGTTTTCAGGCTCATGTCACCGATCTCGTCGAGAAACAGCGTGCCCCCGTCGGCCAGTTGGAATTTCCCGGGCTTCTTTTCCGTCGCGCCTGTGAACGCTCCTTTTTCATGTCCGAAAAGCTCGCTTTCGATGAGTTCCTCGGGAATGGCGGCGCAGTTCACCTGGATGAACTTCTCGCCCGCCCTGAGGCTTCGGGCGTGGACGGCCCGGGCGATGAGTTCCTTTCCCGTGCCGCTCTCGCCGTGGATGAGGACGGTGGCATGAGTCGGCGCCGCCTTGAGGATCTCCGCCCACAAACTCTTCATCAAGGGGTGCTCGCCGACGAGTTCATATCGCTTCTCGGCTTTTTTGCGAAGATCCAGGCATTCCCGGCTCAGCCTGGACTTTTGAAGGGCGTTGCGGATGCTGAGGAGGACGCGCTCCCTGTGAAGGGGCTTTTCCAGAAAATCGAAGGCGCCGAGTTTTGTGGATTCGACGGCCGCCTGAATCGTCCCCTGGCCCGAGATCATGATGACTTCGGGTGCAAAAGGTTTTTTTCGGATTTCCTCAAGAATCTCCAGCCCGCCTCGTCCCGGCATGCGGATATCGAGAAGCACGAGGTCGATCGACGGGTTTTCGGCCAGAATGTCCAGGGCCGCATCGCCGTCCGAAGCTTCCAGGAACGCATAGCCTTCATATTCCAGGATCATCCTCAGGGAATTGCGGATGTTGGCTTCATCGTCCGTCACAAGAATTCGGGCTTTACGGTCCGGAGTCATGAATTTCGTCCTCTCTGGAATTGTAACACATTTATGCTAAAATGATATCGTCTTCGACGGACATGATGGTCATAAGGTTTCTCCTGCTTCTTCCGCTGGTTCTCTGCACGGCCATGGCGGGAGCGGAGACCGCTCCGGCCTCTCAATACTTCGTCCTCGACAACGGATTCAAGGTTTTTCTTCTCGAACGTCCCGGCCTTCCGCTTGTTCACCTTGCGGCCGCCGTCAATGCCGGCTCAAAGGATGAAGCTCCCGAAATCTCGGGAATTTCCCATCTTCTGGAGCACGCGATTCTCTTTGGGGGCACGGGCAGCCGCTCGGGCGATGAGGTCGCCCGGGACATCCGCCGGCACGGCGCCGCCATCAACGCCCATACCGGACACGACATGACTCTCTTCGTTATGACACTGCCCTCGGAGCATGCCGTCTTCGGTCTGGAGAATCAGAAAGACATTCTCTTCGATCTCGCCCTCGACGCCGGCCGCCTTGAGGAGGAAAAGTCGATTCTCCTTGAAGAAATGCGCCTCCTCGAAGACGACCCCGTGCGTTTCGGAACGGCTCTTGTCCTCGAAAATCTGTTTTCCGGGCACCCCTACGCTCTTCCCGTTCAAGGCCGGCCGGAATCCCTCAGCGGACTGACGACTCAGCGGATGCTTGAGTTTTACCGGCGTTTTTTCACGCCCGGAAATGCCGCCCTGGCCGTTGTCGGCGATTTCTCAATCGACGAAATCGAGCCCCACGTCCGGCGCATTTTCGGCGGCGTTCCGGACCGTCCGATTCAGGAAACGCCATTCCCCCAGGCCGCTCCGCCGCCGCGGAATATCGAGATCGAACAGGCCATGGACGTGAGCCAGGTTTATGTGTTCATCGGGTTTTCCGTTCCCGGCTCCCGCCACCCCGACCGTTTCGCTTTCCAGGTTATGGCCGAAGTCCTGGGCCGCGGCGTCTACCCTCTTCTGTTCCTCGCCCTGCGCGGACCGCGCAATCTCGTCCACGGCGCCGGCGTGAACTATTTGGGCCTGGCCCATGGAGGTGCTCTGATCGCGTCCCTGACTCTTGATCCCAAGAATCTCAAGTCCGCACGGAGAGAGGCCTTGAACGCTCTCCGGCGCCTGCGGAACGAAAACTTTTCGCCCGACGACGTCTTGGGCGAGGCCCGGTTCGAAGCCTTCGATTTTCTCGGAAGCGCAAAAAACCGGATCCGCCTGGCGAACGAACAGGGCCGGGAAAACGGTTTGAATCTGGCCACGGCGCTGGCCGGGCATCTCCTGACGATGGAGGACCGGCCCGCGGTCGACCATCTGAAAATGATCGATTCCGTCCGATCGATGGATCTCCGGCGGATCGCCGCCGAACACATCAGCCGGGGGCGGCCCGTGATGGTGACGATCGTTCCCATGGAGAAGACGCGGTGAGGCCGATTCCGGCGGCCGTCGTTGCTCTGCTTGCGGCCCTCGTTCCGGCCTTCCCGCCCGCCCTGTTTGCCGAAACGCCCGAAGTGACGACAACCATTCTCGCTTCGGGAATCCCGCTTCACTTCCAGCAGGATCTTTCCTCGTCATCGACATCGGTGGTGTTGACGACCCGTGGAGGAAAAGGGGCTGTTCCGGACGGCCGGGACGGATTGGCTTATCTGGTCACCCGGCTGGCCGTGGATATTCCGGACGAACGCAAGGCGAGAGACATGCTGTCCCAGGCCGGCCGCTTTTCGGTCAGTATTCTGGAGGACGGGGCCTTGATCAAGATCGACTGTCTTTCAGAGTATCTGGAACCGACTTTGAAAACGGCCGCAGCCATCATTCAGGACCCGATCTTTTCATCGATCCGCATCGACCGCATCAAAACCATGATGACTCCCCAGGCCGGACGACAGGAAGACAATTCCGCGGTCCTGGCCCATCAGGCGGTTTTGGAGGCTTTTTACGGGGGTCGCGGCTACGGCGGCGCGCTGTACGGAAATGCCCCTTCCCTCAAATCGCTGGACAGGAAGACCGTTGTCGGTTTCTACGAAGAACATTTTGTCTCGAACCGAATCTTTTTTTCCGCCGTCTCCGACCTTCCGTTTGAGAGAGTGTCCGACCTTCTGGAAAAGAGTTTCACTCGAGTGGCTTTAGGAACCCGCGAATCCGCCGACGGCTTTCAGGATCGGGCGCATGGCCCGGAAAACCCGAATCTCGAAATGGTTCGGGAAACACAACAGACTTATGTCGGCCGGGCCTATCCGATTCCGGAGTTTTCGCTCCGGTCCCATGTTCTGGCGCTGATTGGGGAAGCCCTCCTTGGAAAAGGCCCCGGTTCCCGGTTGTGGCCGCTTCGCGTCCGGGACAGGCTGGCTTACAGCGTGGACGCCGTCTATACGCCGAACCGAGGCGGAGGCGTCCTGATTGCCTATATCGAAACGCAAAACGCCAAATCCGGTGTAGCGGCGGCGGCATTGGATGGCGAGCTCAGGCGGCTCCGGGAACACGGCCTGACCCGGGACGAGTTCGAGGCGGCTCGGATGACGGCCCGTTCCCATTTTCTGAGAGGCAACGAGAGCAAGGAATCCCGGGCCATGACCATGGCCATCCTGGAAATCCTGGGACTCAAAGCCGGATTCTTCCATTCGCTTCCCGAGGAGCTGGAGGCCGCCGCCCTCGAAGATATGGTCGATTTTCTCCGGGACGTTCTCGATCCCGAAAGAGAACTGCGGATCGTCGTCGGTCCGGTCGCGGCGGAACCGGACGAAACATCCGTCCCGCCGGCCGCCGCGCCGTCCCCTTGACGATCTCCGTTATTCAGCCATTTTTTTGTAAGCTTCCCAGCGCTTGTGGGCCTCTTTTTCGGCTTGAGCGAAGAGCACCTTGGCGATATCCGGGTAATTCTGCACCAGCTGCCGGTAGCGGATCTCGTTGTCCAAAAATTCCCGGTAGCCGAGCTTGGGCTCCTTGGAATCCAGAATGAACGGATTCTTGCCCTGTTCATGAAGGAGCGGGTTGTAGCGGTAGAGGATCCAATAGCCCGTATCCACGGCCAGCTTTTCCTGTTTCAGCGACTTGGTCATGTCGATCCCGTGATTGATGCAGGGGGAATAGGCAATGATGAGCGAAGGGCCGTCATAGGCTTCGGCCTCGTGGAAGGCCTTGAGGCACTGATTGGCGTTTGCGCCCATGGCCACCGAGGCCACATAGACATAGCCGTAAGTCATGACCATGCGTCCGAGATCTTTCTTGATCGTTTTTTTCCCGGAAGCGGCGAACTTGGCCACCGACCCCATGGGCGTCGCCTTGGACGCCTGGCCCCCGGTGTTGGAATAGACCTCGGTGTCCAGAACGAGCATGTTGACGTTTTTCCCGAAGGCCAGGACGTGATCCAGTCCGCCGTAGCCGATGTCATAAGCCCAGCCGTCGCCGCCGATGCACCAGACGCTCTTGTCGACAAGAAAGTCCTGGAGTTCCCGGATTTTCAGCACCGCTTCGCGGGCGGCGCCGCCCTTGGCCATAGCCTCCGGCAGGGCGGCCTTGACCGCCCGGGCGGCGTCCTTGGCTTCATCCGTGACGGATGTCCAGAGTCCCTTCAACCGGGCCAGGGCGTCGGCCAGGGCCGGCGTTGTTCCGGTCTCCAGAACCTTGTCGAGAGCGATCTTCAACTGAGCCCGGGCGGCGTCCACGGCCAGGCGCATGCCGAATCCGTATTCGGCGTTGTCCTCGAAGAGAGAGTTGGCCCAGGAGGGCCCCTGGCCGAATTCATTCTTGCAGTAAGGAATGGTCGGGAATGTCCCCCCGTAGATCGAAGAGCAGCC
This sequence comes from Acidobacteriota bacterium, assembly GCA_033549365.1. Taxonomy (NCBI): domain Bacteria; kingdom Pseudomonadati; phylum Acidobacteriota; species Acidobacteriota bacterium. The sequence goes on along the minus strand of JAWSUF010000006.1, from coordinate 22,640 downwards.
CGTGGCGTTGGCGATCATCATCCGGTCGCCGAAGAGCTGCGTGGCCAGCTTGACGTAGGGCGTTTCGCCGCAGCCGGCGCAGGCGCCGCTGAATTCGAAATACGGGCGCAGAAGCTGGCTGCCCTTCACGGTGTCGGTCCGCGTGCCTTCGGTGACGTCATAGGGCAGGTTTTCGAAGAACTCCTCCCGGGCGTTTTCACCGGCGGCCCGGGACTCTTCGATCGGGACCATTTTCAGGGCCTTGTTTTTCGCCAGGCATTCCTCGACGCAGTTGTAACACCCCTGGCAGTCCTCGATGTAAACCTGGATTCGATACTGCAGGTCGCGGGCGTTCTTGGTGTTGGACTTGAGTGTCGTGAATCCCTCCGGCGCGCCTTTCAGACTCTCCGGATCGATCTGTTTGGCCCGGATCGCGGCATGGGGACAGATGAGGGAGCACTGGTTGCACTGGATGCAGTTTTCCGGAATCCAGACGGGAACTTCGGGAGCGACTCCCCTTTTTTCGAGCCGGGCCGTTCCCGAGGGAACGCTTCCGTCAAGGGGCATATGGGACACGGGAATGGTGTCTCCCTTGAAACGCATGATGGGCTCGATGATGTTCCGTGTGAACTCATCGGCGTCCTCAGGAACCAGACGCGGGAGGGGCGCCGACACCGTGATCGTTTCAGGAACGGGAACCTGGACAAGTCCGGCTGCCGCCCGGTCGACCGCCTCCCAATTCTTTTCGACGACTTCCATGCCCTTGCGGAGGTAGGTCTTCTTGATGGCCGCCTTGATGAGGTCGATGGCCTGGTCCTCGGGCAGAACGCCCGAGATTTTGAAGAAGCAGGCCTGCATGATGGTGTTGATCCGTGTGCCGAGTCCCAGTTCCTGCGCGAGGTGGAGGGCGTCGACATTGTAGACCTTGATCTTCTTTTCGATAATGGTCTTCTGCATGTCCTCGGTCAGATGGTTGAAGACCTCGTCGGCCGGCCAGCTGGAATTGATCAGGAAAACGCCGCCCTCGCGGATGCCTTCGAGGATGTCGTAACGGCCGATGTAGGAGATTTTATGCAGGGCGACGAAAGACGGCTTCCGGACCAGGTATTGGGACTGAATGGGCTTCTTGCCGAAGCGGAGATGAGATATCGTCACGCCGCCGGATTTTTTGGAGTCGTACTGGAAGTAACCCTGGCCGTACATGTCGGTGTTGTCGGCGATGATGGTGATGGAGTTCTTGGCCGCGCCGACCGTGCCGTCCGAGCCGTATCCCCAGAACTTGCAGCTCACGGTGCCTTCGGGTTCGGCGGCGAGTTCCTCGCCGAGAGGGAGCGATGTGCGGGTCAGGTCGTCCTCGATGCCGACCGTAAAGCCGTGGGTGCCGGGACCTTCGAGGTGGTCGTAGACGCTGCGGACCATGGTCGGTGTGAATTCCTTGGAGGAGAGGCCGTAGCGGCCGCCGATGATTTTGAGGTTGCGATCGGCCAGCCCGACGGCCACGTCGAGATAGAGCGGTTCGCCGAGGGATCCGGGTTCCTTTGTTCGGTCGAGAACGGCGATGCGCTTGACGGATGCTGGGAGAGCTGCGCTCAGGGCGCGGGCGTCGAAGGGCCGGTAAAGGCGGACCTTGACGGCACCGAGCTTGCGCCCCCGCGCGTTGAGATAGGCCAGTGTTTCCTCGACGGTTTCGGTGCCGGATCCCATGATCACGATGACGGATTCGGCGTCGGGGGCGCCGATGTAATCGAAGAGGCGGTAGGAGCGGCCGATCACCCGGCCGACTTTGTCCATATAACCCTGAATAATCTCCGGAGCGGCCAGGTAGTGTGCATTGACGGTTTCCCGGCCCTGAAAATAGACATCGGGATTCTGCTGGCCGACCTTGACCATCGGGCGTTCGGGATTGAGGGCGATTTTGCGGAAGGTTTCCAGGTGTTCGGGTTCGAGCAGCCCGGCCAGGGTTTCGTAAGGAATGATGTCGGCTTTCTGGACTTCACTCGATGTCCGGAAGCCGTCGAAAAAGTTGAGGAAGGGAATCCGCGTCCGGAGCGTGGCCAGTTGGCTGACGACGGCCAAGTCCATGACTTCCTGGACCGAACCTGCGGCGATCATCGCGAAGCCCGTGTTTCGGGCGGCCATGACGTCGGAGTGATCGCCGAAGATCGACAGGCTCTGGCAGGCCAGGGACCGCGCCGAGACATAGAAGACCGTCGGCAGCATTTCGCCGGCGATCTTGTGCATGTTGGGGAGCATCAGCATCAGCCCCTGGGATGCGGTGAAGGTCGTCGTCAGAACTCCGGCCGTCAGACACCCGTGCACGGCTCCGGCCGCCCCGCCCTCGGATTGCATCTCGATGACGGATAGCGGCAGGCCGAAGATGTTCTTCCGTCCCTGGGCGGCCCATTCGTCCGCCAGTTCCCCCATCGTCGACGACGGGGTGATCGGGTAAATGGCGGCAACCTCGGAAAAGGCGTAACCGACGTGGGTCGCCGCGGTGTTGCCGTCGATGGCCTTGTACTGCTTTTTCATGTTGGCTCCTTTCTGCCGCAGGGCGGCAGCCTGTTATGATATCGGATATGATCTGTCGGCCGCGGGTTCGACCGCGGGTTAATCCTTCAGTTCCGTCCGTCCTTCCAGAGATTTTTTTATCGTCACCTGGTCTGCGAAATCGATGTCCGAACCCACAGGCAGGCCCATGGCCAGACGGGTGATTTTCAAACCCAGAGGTTTCAGCGTCTTCAAAAGAAACATGGCGGTGGCCTCACCCTCTACCGTTGGGTTGGTGGCGATGATGACTTCCCGCGCGTTTCCGCCGTTCAAGCGGCGGACGAGCTTGTCGAGACGCAGTTCATCGGGCCCGATCCCTTTGAGGGGCGACAGGGTGCCCAGAAGCACATGGTAACGGCCGCGAAACACCCCGGTCTTCTCGATCGAAGAGATGTTGAACGGTTCTTCGACGATGCACATCATGTCGTCGGCCCGGTTTGGGTCCGAGCAGATCGCACAGGGATCCGCATGAGTGATGTTGTTGCATTGGGAACAGTAAAAAACGCTGCGCTTGGCCTCCCGGATGGCTTCGGCCAGACGCTCCGAATCCTCCCGGGGCAGGCCCAAAATATGAAAAGCGATTCTCTGGGCGGTTTTGGCGCCGATCCCGGGAATGCGGCGCAGCTCCTCGATCAGATCGTGCAGCGGCCGGGCGTATTCGAACATTCTAGGAAAGTCCCGGGATCTTGAGTCCTGCGCCCAGTCCGCCCAGCTTTTCCGACAACCGCTCGTCAACCTTGGACGAGGCGTCCCTGAAGGCGGCCGTGATGAGATCTTCCAGCATGCCGACATCCTCGCTGTCCACGACTTCGGGATCGATCTTCAACGAGAGAACCGCTTTCTCGCCGTTCATGGTCAGTGTCACCATGCCTCCGCCGCTCGAACCCTCGACGGACATTTCCGCCATGTCCCGGCGCAGCTTCTCCTGCATGTCCTGGGCCATTTTCATCATTTTCTGGAGTTCGGCCATGTTCTTCATGATTGTTCCTTCGATGGCTTGACCGGTTCGACGAATAGAACCTGAGCCTTGAATTCGTCGACAAAGGTCCGGACTTTCGGATCTTCGAGAGCCCGGGCGACGTTTTTATCGCGCGTGATGGGGGGATGCGAGACATCCTCGAGCACCCGGATTTCCACGGGATGTCCGGCGACCTCGGCCGCGGCTTTTTCGATATTCCGGATGTCCTTGCGGACGGTATCCAGAAGAATCGTCTTGGCACCGTCGAAGAAGATCTCCCAAACGCCCTCCCGAATCCTCGTGGACACGTGTTCGGCCAGGACGGCGGCCAGGGCGGCCTTTCTTCGACCGAGATTGAGAAGGACTCCGGACATCAGATCCTTGGCGTCAAGCGAACGCGGCGGCGCAGGGGTTGCCGCGGTGCCCGGTCCGGAGGCCGGGTTTTCGGATTTCAAATCTTCGATATCTTTCAGGATTTCCTGGAACGAGACGAGTTTTTGAAAATGACAGAGCTTGACTAGAAGCGCCTCCAGAAAAATGCGGGGATGCGACGCGTATCGCAAGCCCGTCTCCCCCTGTTGGAGCGCCAGGAGAATGCGCAGAAGATCCTCGGCGGAGGACTTGACGGCCTGGTTTTTGAGAGTCTCCAGCTCTTCGTCATTCAAGAGAATGAAGTCTTCGGGGCGGGCCACCGTCGCGGCCAAAAGCAGCTCGCGATAATGTTCCATGAGCTTCTTATGGAAAAATCTCAAGTCGTGTCCGTTGACCGTGACCTTTTCGATGATGGGAAAGATGTCGGCCGGCCTGTTTTCGAGGATGGCCGTCGAGGTTTCAAACAGAATATCCCGGCTCATGGCGCCGAGGATTTCCTTGACATCGTCGTCCCGGATGTTCTCGCCGCTGAAAGCCACGGCCTGATCGAGAAGGCTCTGGGCGTCGCGCAGGCTTCCGTCGGCCGCCTCGGCGATCAGATTCAATCCCAAGGGGCTGACCGTCAAACTTTCGCGCGAGGCGATCTCCGCCAGATGCTCCGTGATTTCCCGGCGGGAGATTTTCTTGAATTCGAAATGCTGGCAGCGGGAGGCGATGGTCGCCGGGACCTTGTGAAATTCCGTCGTCGCGAAGATGAAGACCGTATTCGGCGGCGGTTCCTCCAGGGTTTTGAGAAGAGCGTTGAAGGCCGGGTCCGTAACCTGATGGACTTCGTCGATGATGATGACCTTATAGCGGCACTGAATCGGTTTGTATTTCAAGCTTTCCCGAAGCGCCCGGATATCGTCGATTCCCCTGTTCGAGGCGCCGTCGATTTCCAAAATGTCCAGAGAACGGTCTTCTGTGACGGCCAGGCAGGATTCACAAATGTTGCAGGGCGTATCCGTCGGCCCGTCGACGCAATTCAAAGCCTTGGCCAGGATGCGGGCGACGGTCGTCTTTCCGACCCCCCGCATTCCGGAAAACAGATAGGCCTGAGTGACCCGGTCCCCTTTCAGGGCATTCCGGAGGGTCTGGACGACGGCTTTCTGCCCGACGACATCATCGAATGAGGCAGGGCGGTATTTCCGGGCGAATATCAAGTAAACCATGGAATTTCACAGAGATCACCTTACCACAACCTGTCGCCCGGCGTCAATTTGAGAGCGGACGGCTCAGCGGTCGGGATCGTCCTTCTTTTTCAGGGTCTTCTTTTCGACCTCTCCCTTTTTCTCAACGGTTTTCTTTTCCTCGGCCTGACGGCGCTCCAGGCGGCTTTTCTCCTCAACGTGTTTTTTCTTCAGCTCGGTTTCCCTGGTTTGGACTTCCCGGTCGAGACGCCGCTTTTCCGTCTCGCTGCGCACGGTGCGTTTGTCTTCTTCGGCCTGCCTGCGGAGAACCCGGATTTCATCTTCCTGGGTTTCCTTCATGAGACGGCTTTCCCGCTCATGAATCTCCCGGATGGGAACAGCTTCGGACTCCGGATCGCGGACGGGCCCGCCGATGCGCCGGTCTCTCTGAATTTGAGTTTCGGCGTCTTCGCGGCGTAAGACGGTCTTGGGCCGGGCGGATTCGTTCTTCGTCACGGACGGTCTGTAGACGACGACGCCGTCGGATTCCACCCGGGACTGTCCGGGTTTTTCCGCGTTACGCAGTTGAACGGGAGAGATGTTCTGCCCGGTGTCTCTGCGGATCTGATTGACGTCGATCCCCTCATTGAAGATGCGGCCGTCCCTTTCACGCAACCCTTCGCGCAGTGTGGTCAGATTGACGACGGTGAGGTTTCGTTCGGGAGGAAGGATATAGCGATTCAGGGAAGGATCCATGAAATGCCGGCGGTCCAGGAACACCCAATAATTGCCGGGGACATGGAAATCGCGGCCTCGAATTCCGTAACCCGGGGTGTATCTCACACCCGGAGGCAGAGGCGCCCAACCGGCATAATTATTGCCGTATCTCCAGGTAACCCAAGCCGGACCCCAGACCGTGTCGGGAACCCAATACCATCCCAGACGGTTGTCCCAACCCCAGCGGCCGTAGTGAAAGGGAACCCAGCCCCATTCATAACTCGAGACCCAGGTCCAACCGAAATTGGTCCAGATCCAGCGACCGTAAGTGTAGGGCCGCCATTGGGGACCTACGTATCGGGGAATCCAGACATACCCATAGGGACGGTAGGCAATCCAGTGTCCATGGGGAGACAGATAATCGTAGAAATAGGAAGTATCAAAACCCCTGTCGGAGGAATAATCCCGGTCGTATCTCTCGTCATATCTTTCGTCCGCCGGTCTGGGCGGCCGCCGGGGGGATTGCTCGTCGACGGGAACATAAATGATGCAGCCCAAAGCAAGGATCATCCCCATAACCAGGATCGTCATTTTCCAAGTTTTCATCTTTTCCTCCTGACCCACATTTATGCAAATTGTGTGCCAATTTATTACGACCGCTCTTTGCCTTGAATCGAATTCAAGGTGTCCTCAAAAGTGGGCATTCAGCTGTTTTCAAGTTTTTTGAATACCGCCTTGATGCGTTTGAAAGCCCAATTGATTTCCCGCTGAGTGATGATCAGCGGAGGGGCAAATCGAATGACATGATCGTGTGTTTCCTTGCAGAGCAGGCCTTCGGCGGCCAGGGCTTCGCAGAATCTCCGGGCTCCGCCGGCTTCGGGCTTGAGCTCGACACCGATGAGCAGGCCCCTCCCCCGGACTTCCTTGATATGCCGGCTTCGGATGGTTTTCAGTTTCTCCAGGAAATAGGCGCCCATGGCTGCGGAATTTTCGAGGAGTTTTTCCTCTCGCATCACGCACATCGCTTCCCGGGCCACGGCACAGGCCAGCGGGTTTGCTCCGAAAGTCGATCCGTGTTCTCCCGGTTTGAAAACACCCAGGATTTCCTGAGAAGCTAAAACCGCCGAGACCGGATAACATCCGCCGGCCAGCGATTTGCCCAGAATGATCATGTCCGGACGCACATCCTCGTAGTCGCAGGCCAGCATGCGCCCTGCGCGGCCGAGTCCCGTCTGGATTTCGTCGGCGATGAACAGAACGTTGCGTTCGGCGCAGATATCTCTGGCCTGTTTCAGGAATCCGTCAGGAGGAAAGAGGATGCCGGCTTCAGCCTGAATGGGCTCGAAAATGAACCCCGCGGTATTGGGCGTGATCGCCTCCTCGAGAGCCGCCGCATCGCCGAAAGGGATGATCCGGAATCCGGGCGTGAACGGACCGAAATCGTTCCGATAAAGGGTTTCTGTGGAAAAACTGATGATCGTCACCGTCCGGCCGTGAAAATTGTTGCAGCAGGCGATGATTTCGGCCCGGTCTTCCGGGACGTTTTTTTTCTGGTAGGCCCATTTCCGGGCGCATTTGACGGCGGTTTCGACGGCTTCAGCGCCCGAATTCATGGCCAGAACCATGTTGTAGCCCGTGAGATCGCACAATTCCTTGGCCAGCATGGGCCACTGGTTGTTTCGGAAAGCTCTCGATGTCAGAGTCAGTTGCTTGGCTTGGGTTTGGAGAGCCCGAACAATCCGGGGATGGCAGTGTCCCTGATTGACGGCGGAATAGGCGCTCAGGAAGTCCAGATACTTTTTCCCTTCGACGTCCCACATCCAGACCCCCTTGGCTTTTTCTACAACAACATCCAGGGGGTGATAGTTGTGCGCGCCGTAAAGGTTTTCGAGAAGGATAAGATCTTTGCTGTCCATGATAACGGCTCCTCAAATGAATATGATTCCAACGTTTGTTATCTTATCAAAAGGCCGGAAGGAAGACAATTCCCATCGGGTTTTCATGCTGAGTTGAGTGGCGGAGAGGGCGGGATTCGAACCCGCGGTGCGCTTTGCAACACACACACGCTTTCCAAGCGTGCTCCTTAAGCCACTCGGACACCTCTCCGTCCGAAGACCGGCCGCCCGGTTTCGCCGAAGCGACGCCTAACGTTATCAGAAAAGGCGGCGGGGGTCAATTCCGAGTCTAGAGAATGCCCCGGCGGATGTTCAGAATGTCCTTGAGCAGCGCGGCCGCCGTTCCGCGGGGGTTGGACCGCCCCCCAGTGACGACCACTGATCCCATGGTGTCGGTATGGTAGGCAATCCCTTTCTCCGTTCCCCGGACGTGAAAAAGGGGATGCGTGGCATCGACGGATCGAACGGACGTTTGGAGCCTCCAGTTTCCGCCGGAGTCTTTCCGGCAGGAGCCGATCAGCTTGAGTTCGAGATTCTGTTTCCGGGCGGCGGCGATATCTTCGGAGGTGATCCGCCGGATGCCTTCCGTGGGGACGTCCTTGAGAGAAAAGGCCAGGTCCAGAACGGAATTGGCGATCAGAACAAGCTTCGCGGATGTGTCTCCGCCGTCGATGTCGAGAGAGGGATCGGGTTCGGCGATGCCCTTCTCCCGCGCCTCTTCGAGCGCGTCTTCGAAGGAAAGCCCCTCCCCTATTCTAGTCAGAATGAAATTCGCCGTTCCGGTTAGAATGGCCTCAATGGATTCGATTTGTGCGCCGGCCAGGGCAAAGCGTCCCGTATCGAGCGTGGGCAGTGCCGCCGCCGTCGCGCCGCTGAACTTGAGGGCCGACCCGTTGGTCGCGGCAAGATCCCGGAGTTCCCGGAAAGCCGTGACCAGGGCGCCCTTGCTTGCGGAGGCGACGTGCCATCCGGACCGGAGAGCGGACCGGCAGTAGGCCAGAGCCGGACCACCCGTTTCGAGATCGGTCGGGGTGCATTCCACAAGGCATCCCCTGTCGGATTCACGAAAGATCCCGTCGAGCCGAATTTTTTCCTTCCATGTTTCCGCGGACGCGGGAGCCGGTCTATCGCCGTCGAAGACGTCTTCGGCACGGAGTCCTGCAGGAGACAGATAGCCGCCGCCGCTTCTCAGCACGGCGACGACCGGAAGTTCGATGCCGTAGCGGTTCCGGCAGTCTTCCGCCTTTTCCTCGAGAAGCCTGAAGAAGGCGCGGCCGACGCGGCCGAATCCGGCCAGAACTAAAGGCATCCGGACGACAGGAGTTGTGTCTTTCGAGATCATCATTGAACTCCCCAATCCTTCATTTCGCTTCGCCCCTCTTCAATCCGCGCCCCGCCGGAGGGTCTTTGGAAAACAAGGCCGGATTTCCGGCCTGTCGAATCAGGGGAATCATTGGCGGAGAGGGCGGGATTCGAACCCGCGATCCCAATTGCTCGGAATAACGGTTTTCGAGACCGTCGCCTTCAACCACTCGGCCACCTCTCCGCGATCGCGAGGCGGGTATTATAACGATTCCGACACGAACGGGCAAGCGACATGATTGAGAAGATTGTCTTGAGAAGCCTGTCCGGAAAGAGAAGTCAAGGCGAATGGCCCGCGGAAGCAAAAAGTCCGGTCAGCCTGTCAAGGTGTCTCCGACCGCGTTTTCGGCGGCCGGCGCCGCCTTTCGAGGAAAAACGATTTGAGAACCGCGCCGCAGGCATCGGCTAAAACCCCGCCCGTGATTTCAGGGCGGTGATTGAGTTTGTCGAACGGAAAATTCATGATCGAATGCACGGCGCCGGACTTGGGGTCCGCGGCCCCATAGACCAGGCGATCGATCCGGGCCTGAACCACGGCGCCGAGGCACATGGCGCACGGCTCAAGGGTCACATACAAATCGCATCCGGAAAGCCGGTAATTTCCCAGTTTGCGCCCCGCTTTTCTCAAGGCGACGATTTCGGCATGGGCCGACGGGTCGCGTGTCGATACCGGGCGGTTCGAACCTCGGGCGACGATGCGGCCTTCCGCAACGACGACGGCGCCGATAGGCACTTCACCCTTGACGCGGGCCTTGCAGGCTTCTATAAGGGCCTCGCGCATGAAGCGTTCCTCTGCGCTCAACACGAATGTCTTCATGGGCCTCATGATTTTACCGCCTCCGGCCTCTCCGGCGCAACGGCCCATCATCCCCCTTGGATGTCGTCGCTTACGGAATGCCTTTACCGGCCTGATGCGGTGTGGTAACATAAAAACACTATTGGAGAAAGGAGGTGCGGATGAATCGCGAATACCGCCCCCAAATCAACTTGGAGCTTCCCAAAATAAGTCCCAAGGTCATTAAAGCCGTCATTACGGGCATCGTGGTCCTGGTCCTCCTCGCGGGATCCCTCTACCAGATCAGCCCCGAGGAAATCGGCGTCATTCTGAGATTGGGCAAATTCGTCCGGACGACCGACCCCGGGCTTCACATCAAGATCCCCCTGGGCATAGAGCGTCTGACCAAAGTGCCCGTCGAGCGCCAGCTCAAAATGGAGTTCGGCTTTCGGACGACACGGGTGGGCATCCGCTCGGACTATGCCACTCCCGCCGAAGCCCGAATGGAATCCATCATGCTGACCGGCGACCTCAACGTCGTCGTGGCCGAATGGATCGTCCAGTACAAGATCAAGGACGCCTACAATTACCTTTTCAAGATGCGGGACCCTGAAAACACCCTGCGAGCCATGACCGAATCCATGATTCGCCGCGTGGTCGGAGACAGTTCGGTCGACGAAATCCTGACCGTGGGCCGGGCCCGGATCGCCATGGAAGGCAAGATTACTCTGCAAGAGCTCTGCGACGACTACGAAATCGGGATCGACATCAACCAGCTCATCTTTCAGGACGTCAATCCTCCCGACCCCGTCAAGCCGTCCTTCAACGAAGTCAACCAGTCCATCCAGGAAAAAGAGAGAAAAATCAACGAAGCCTGGTCGGAATACAACAACGAAATCCCCCGCGCTTCGGGCGAAGCGGAACAGATGATCCGGGGGGCCGAGGGATACCTGGCCGAAAGAGTCAACAACGCCCTCGGCGATGCGGAGAGATTCATGTCCGTGTACAGGGAATACGCCAAGGCGCCCGTGGTCACCCGCAAACGGCTTTATCTTGAAGCCCTCAACGATGTCCTATCGACCATCGACAGAAAGATCATTTTCGACCAGAGCCAGAAAAATATCCTGCCCCTTCTCAACCTGGGCGAGGAGGTGAAAAAATGAAGGGCTCCAAACAAACCCTGATCATCGCGGTTCTCGCCATTGGCCTGATCCTCGTTCTTTCCGACGCGCTGTTTATCGTCACGGAAACCGACCAGGTGATCATCACCCAATTTGGCGAACCCAAGGGCGATGCCGTGACGGCACCCGGTGTCCATATCAAGGCTCCCTTCATCCAGAAAGCTCATTATTTCGAGAAACGCTGGCTGGAATGGGACGGCGACCCCAACCAGGTGCCGACCCGGGATAAAAAATACATCTGGATCGACACCTATGCCAGATGGCGCATCAGCAATCCCCTGGTGTTTTACCAGCGGGTGCGTGACGAACGCGGCGCCCAATCGCGGCTCGACGACATCATCGACGGCGAGACGCGGAACGCCATCGCCAGACAAGACCTCATCGAGATCGTCCGGACGTCGAACCGGGAATTCGAGGAAACCGAGGAAGCCGTGATCCTCGACATTATCGAGCCGCTCGAAGAGGTCAAGCTGGGCCGCGACCAGATTGCCCGGATCATTCTCGAGAAATCCGCGGCCATCACCACCGAGTTCGGCGTCGAAGTCAAGGATGTCCAGATCAAGCGCGTGAACTATGTCGACGACGTTCAGCGCAAGGTCTTCGAGCGGATGATCGCAGAACGGCAGCGGATCGCCTCGAAGTACCGCTCGGAAGGCGACGGCCGGAGCGCCGAAATCCGGGGGCAGAAAGAGCGCGAACTCAAGCGGATCACGTCCGAAGCCTATCGCAGGGCCCAGGAAATCATGGGTAAGGCCGACGCGGAGGCGACTTCGATCTACGCGCGGGCCTACAATCTCGACCCTGAATTCTACCAATTCATGAAAACCCTGGAAACATACAGGACGACCCTGTCCAAGCAGACCTGGCTCGTGCTTTCGACGGACAGTGAGTTCCTGAAGTACCTGAAGAGTTCCGGCCGCTAGGAAGCGCGCCTCAAGAGAGAAAATCCAGGAGCGCTTCGCGGTAAGGGAAGAGGGCCGGCGTGCCCCCGGTGTGGAAAAAGACGACAGCCTTGCCGGGAGGGAAAGTTCGAGCGCGTACAAAATCGATGAGTCCGGCCATGGCTTTGGCCGTATAGACCGGATCGAGCACAAGCCCTTCGCGGATGAAGACCGCCCGGAGCGCCTCCGATGTCGCTTTGTTCAAAATGCCGTATCCTTCTCCAATGTGGGTGTCGTCGACAATGATGTCGGCGGCGGAAACATTCAGTCCGAGCCCCAGGAATTGATCTGTTTGAACCACGATCGTCATAACCTCGCGGCTGAATGAGACCGCGGGATCGGACACGCTGACACCCGTGACCCGGCATTCCGGGGCCAAGGCTTTGGCGCCCACGACAAGTCCGGCCTGAGTTCCCCCGGACCCGGTGGCATGGACGACATGCCCGACCTCGATTCCCGCCGCGTCGGCTTGCTCCAGCATCTCGGCAAACGCGTTGACGTAGGCGACTGCACCCAGCGGGTTTGTCATGTCTCCGGCGAGCCAGGACCCTCCGACCGAGACGAGATAAGGCTTCCGTCCCCGAGCGCGAAGCTCCTCCGCGATCGGATTCAAAATTTCGAGCGCCTCGGCCGGTTTGATGACCTTGCCTTTGACACCCTCGACAAAACGGATATCCGCCTGAAGAACGGTGTCGAGGAGCAGGTTGCCGTCCCGCTCGATATCGCCCAAACCGAACAGCACTAGAACGGGTTCCAGGCCGATCATCCGGGATGAGGCAGCCGTCTGAAGACACCAGTTCGACTGGCGGCCTCCCCAGGTGAGGATGGTATCGGCCCCGGCTGCCCTGGCATCGGCCAGGATGTACTCGAGTTTCCGGGACTTGTTCCCGCCCAGAGCCATGCCCGTGAGGTCGTCGCGTTTGACGTAAATCGGCGGCCCGCCCAGCCATTCCGAGAGAGCCTCCAGCTTATAGAACGGCGTCGGACCGTGAACGAGCGGGATGCGGGGCAAGCGATCAAGAACTTTTTTTATGTCGGAAATCGCATAGGGAGCAATCATGCGGAACCTCCGGCGCTTACGATATCAAAATGCACCACCGAACGCAAAGCCGCGATCGACAGCGGTAGTATTGCGGCCCAGCGATTGTCGGTGGGCTTACTCGACGATCCGGACGCGGGCGTCATGGGCAAGGGTGAAGTGCCCCTCGACGATGACCATTTCGCCCTCGGCGACGCCCTCCCGGGCCTCGACGAAATCCTCGTTCTCCAGCCCGGCCTCGATGTAGCGCCACTTGGCCGTCCCCTCCTCGACGACGAAGACGAGTTTGCGCCCGCCCCGGACGAGAACGGCCGCCTGGGGAACAAGAAGCTTTCCGGGATGGATTTCCGACGTGATTTCAACTTCGGCGTGCATGCCGGGCTTGATGAGTTCGGACGGATTGTCGACGGCGATGTGAACGGCGCACGTCCTGTCCTCGGGATTGATGACCGGGCTCACGGCCTGCACCCGCCCCGTGAAGATCCGGCCGGGATAAGCGCTGAATTTCAGCCCGGCTTCGCGACCTGTTCTGATCTTGCCCACTTCGCTCTCCAGAACCCGGGCCCGGACCTTGAGGGACGAAATGTCGACGAGCGTGAAAAGCTCCTGTCCCGCGGAGACATGCTCGCCCGGCGAGATCCGGACATCCGTCACGATTCCCCCGAATGGCGCCCGGATTCGTGTCTTTTCGAGGTCCATGCGGGCGATCTTGACGTCGATTTCAGCCTGGGTCAAACCCTTGGCCGCGGCCTGGATGTCGTCTTTTTTGATGCCCGATTCGATGAGCGCGGTTTCGTAATCCCTCCGGATCCGGTCGAACTCCTTTTGGGACATCATTCCGGACTCGAAGAGGGCGGCCGCTTTTTTCATGTCGTCCTCGGCCTTCCGGACGCTCTCGGGCGGCGGAGAGCCGTCATCCCGCCGGGCGGGCGCAAACCGGCTTTCGAGGAGAAGCTCGGAGAGATACTTCAACCGGACGGCGTCGAGCCGTTCGACGCGGAGCGCGAGTTCGCTGTCGTCCAAAGCGACGAGAACATCCCCTTTTCGGGCCCGATGTCCTTCGGCTACGGCCAGAGTCCGGATTTTTCCCGTGGTTTCGGCCTTGACCGTGACGCGGCGCTCCGTGAAAGCCTCGCCCGGCGATTTCAGCCGGATGACGAGGTCGTCCCTTCTCACCGGGAGAGCTTTGACGGGAAGCGGCGTCTCTTCGGCCGCGGAACGTCCGGCTCCGGATACGGCTTCGGTTTCGCCCGCTTTATCGACGGATTTCGGCCGAACGACAAAGGCATAGACGAGAGCGGCCGCGATGAGAACGACCAGCCCCAGGAGGAGAGTTGTTTTCTTGAATGTCATGTCAAAGCAGCTCCCTTCTTTGATACGCAATCTCGGCCATCCTGGCTCTGAACCAGAGCCGGAGTCTTTCCCCCAGAACATAGAATATGGGGATCACCGCCAGGATGAAAATTGTCGAACTTGTGAGTCCTCCGACCGTCGCCAGAGCCAGCGAGGACCAGATTCGGCGCCGCCCGACCTCCACCTGGATGAGGATCAGGGGAAGCATGGCCAGGATTGTGGTTCCCGCCGTCATGAGGATGGGCCGCACCCGGTCTTTCGAACCCTGGACGACGGCCTCGATCAGCCCGAGTCCCTCCCGCCTGTTCCGGTTGATGCGATCGACAAGGAGAATGGAATTGTTGACGACAATGCCTCCGAGCAGAATGACGCCGATGTAAGCCGAGGAATCGAAGGCGAAGCCGGAGATGACGAAAGCCACAAAAACCCCGCAGAGTGCCAGGGGAACGGCTAAAAGAATATAGAACGGCTGCAGGAGAGATTCGTAGAGGGCGGCCAGGATCATGAAAATGAGGACGAGGGCGGCGATCGCGGCCAGCCCGATCTGGCGCTTTTCCTCTTCCGTCATGCGCCAGGGCTCGTCCAGGACGGCCGTGAAGCCCGGCGGCAGAGTGAGGCTTTCAAAGACGGCTTTCCGATAATTGCTCGCCGCCTTGGAGGGACCCCGGAACTCCCACATGACCGTTTGCTGGAACTGCTGGTTCTCCCGGTCGATGGACCCGGCGATCGGTCGCTCCTCAAGCGAGACCAGCATGCCCAGCCGGACGTGTTCGCCGTTCCTGCCCGTGATCAGGCTGTCCATGAGAGCCGGAATGTCCATCGTTTCCGCCCTGGGAAACTTGATGGAGACGGCCAGTTCCCGGCCCTCCGTGCGCCAGCGGACGGGCGTCTGGATCCGCCCCCGAAGGAGAGACTGGATGTGAGAGAAAAGGCCTGCGGGATCGATGTTGTGGACCTGGAGCGCCTGCCTGTCGAGGATCAGCACGTTTTCGAAGGAATCGGTCCCCCGAAACCAGCCATAGCGGCTGGAGACCGTCCGAACCTCACGAATCCGGGGATTCTGAGTCAAGCGTCTTTCGAGATCGCCCGTGATTTCCTTGAGTTTCTTCAGGTTGTAGCCGTAAAACTTGATGTTCGAATCGTAATAGGTTCCCGCTCCCATGCTCGAAAAAAAGGCCTGGGGATCGAATCCGGAGACACCGATGGAGATGCCGGCGAACTGGGTCGCGATTTGAATGAATTCCTCCTTCAGTTGATAGGGGCGGTAGGACATTTCGATCTCCGGGGGGAATGTGACGACAAGATAAGCCCTCTCGGGGCTGACCTGGGTGTTGATGTCCTTTTCGTAAGGCTTCTCGAGTCCCTTGGCTTCGAAGGTCCGGATGACCTCGTCCGTCGTCTCGATGCTTGTCCCCGGCGGCATGCCGAGGCTGACTCTCAGCTGGTCGCGGGAATACCATCGGAAAAATTCGCCCAGGGGCACTTCCTTTCTGAACCAGGAGTAGCTTCCATAGAGAAGGGCGGAGACGACGAGAATGACCGCGACGGGATGGCGGACCAGGAATGCGACCAGGTGTCCGGTCGTCTCCCGGAGTCTCCCCTTTCGGTGATCCCGCCGCATGGCCAGCAGTTTGGGACTCAAAGCGGGAATCAGCGTGAAGGAGACGAGCATGGAGACGGCCAGCGCCGAGGAGATGACGACGGCCAGAGGAAGATAATAGATCTTCAACCGGCCCTGGAAAAACGGGAAGGTGAAAAAAACGCTCATCGTGGTCAGCGTCGAGGCCAGGACGGCGATGAACACCTCGCGGGGCCCCTGGATTGCGGCCTCGGCCGGGGGCAGGCCGCGCTCCCGGAGCCTCAGGATGCTTTCGAAGACGACGACCGAATTGTCGACGAACAGACCCAGCCCGAGGGCCAGGCCTCCGAGCGTCAGCATGTTGATGGACACGCCGAAACCGTAGACGAGATTGAAGGTCAGAAGAACGGAAAAGACGATGGAGGACAGGACGAGAAGCGACGGCCGGATGTTTTTCAGGATGATCCGGACCAGAACGAACAGCACGGCGAAAATGATCAGGACGAGAAGGCCGAGCTCGCGGACGCTCTTCAGGATCTCCGCGCTCTCGTCGTCGACGGGGCGGAAGACCAGGTCGGCGGGCAGTTCCCGGCGGACCTCGGCCAGGCGTTCCTTGACCTGGCGCGAAACGCCGAGCGTGCTCACGCCCTTTTCCTTGTGGACGGTCAGCCGGAGGGTGGGCTGTCCGTTGATCCGGTTGATGCTGCGGATTTCGCCGTAGGTCGGAAACACGGCGGCCACGTCCCGGAGAAGAATCGGCACGCCGCCCGAACGTCCGACGATCATGTTTTCCAGGGATTTCCGGTCGCCCAGAAAGCCGGCGATCTTGAACAGGTATTCCTGTTCCCCCCGCCGGATTTTCCCGGCCGGGAAGGTCTGATTCCACCGGTTGAGGGCCGCCTGCATATGGAAAGGCTGGATCCGCAGGGCCGTCATCCTGTCGTGGTCCATCTCGATCCGGATTTCGGGGTCGGAACCCCCGCTGACTTCGACGGCCTTGACCCCCCGGACGGATCCCAGCTTGTGTTCGAGGGATTCCTTGAGCATGGTCCGGAGCTGTTGCAGGGTGTAGTCGCCGGATATCGTGTATTGGAGAAAGGGCCGGGTGCTGAAATCTTCGGGCACATAGGGAATGATCTGCGGCCGCGTCGCGCTCACCGGCAACTCGTGACGGAGGCCGGCGATTTTTTCCTGGAGGGCCAGGGCGGCGAATTCCATGTTCGTCTTCAGGTCGAATTCCAAAGTGATCAGGGAATTTCCGATGGACGAGCTCGAGGTGACCTTGCGCACGCCCTTGACCCCCACCGCAACCTCTTCGAGCAGGGATGTGACCTCGGTCTGGATGATTTCGGGCGGAACGTCGGGCCAGAATGTCTGGATGCTGATTCGGGGATAATTCTCGCTCGGAGCCAGTTCCAGCGGGATGTTCATGAACGAGTAGACGCCCAGGAAGGCCGCGGCCAGAAAAAGCATGACCGTCGCAACCGGACGTTCGACGCAGGCTTTCACCGCCGCCTCCGGTCCTTCCAGCCTTCGACGATCTCATAAATGACGGGGATGAGAATGAGGGTCAGAAAGGTCGAGGACAAAAGCCCGCCGACGACGGCGATGCCCAGGGGGCGCAGAAGTTCGGACCCCTCCCCCAGCCCGAGAGACAGGGGGATCAGGGCGAAAATCGTCGTGGCCGTGCTCATCAGGATGGGGCGGAGACGAACGGCGCTGCCCTCGAGAACGGCCTGCCGGAGCGGGAGTCCGCTTCTTCGAAGCTGATTCGTGAAGTCGATCTTGACGATGGCGTTGTCGTTGACGATGCCGACAAGGACGACGATGCCGATGATCGAGACGATATTGAGCGTCTGTCCCGTGGCGGCCAGAAGCCCAAAGGCCCCGACCAGGCCCATCGGCACCGTGAACATGATGAGAAAAGGATGGAGCAGGGATTCGAATTGTGCGGCCATGATCATGTAGACGAGGAGAACCGACAGCAGGAAGGCCGTGATCAGGCTCCGGAAGGAGCGCGACATCTCCTCCTGCTCGCCGCTCGGAACGACGCGGACGCCGTAAGGAAGATCGAGCGCCCGGACCCGCGCCTCGACTTCGGGAAGAATGCGGCTGAGGCTTGTGCCGCGGAGATTGGCCGTGACCGGAATTTCCCGCTGCTGGTTTTCCCGCCGGATCTCCTTGGGTCCCCGGCCGATCTCCCAATCGACGAGCTCGCGGAGAGGAATGGATCCTTTCCGGTACGGCAGGCTCTGGTCGAGAAGCCTGTCGGCGCTTTCCCTTGTCCCCCGCTCCATGCGGACGACGATATCGTGCTTGCGATCGGTTTCCTTGAGCTGGGTGGCCGTCCGGCCGCGAACGGCATTGACGAGAAAGGTGCTCACGGCCTCCGGAGAAAGCTCGTATTTTTCAAGGGCCTGACGCCGGATGCGGACCAGAAATTCGGGTTTTCCCTCCTCCACGGCGGCGATGACGTCGGCGACTCCGGGAATGCCGCGCAATTCCTCGGCCAGGTCCAGGGCCACGGCTTTCAGGACGTCGAGATCGTCCCCGCGGACCTTGAGGCCCAGTTCGGCCGAACCCAGGGCCAGGAACTGGGCCATGGTCGCCTGTTCGCGCACGATGGACAACTCGATATCGGGATAATCCCGGAATCGCGCGCGCAATCTCTCGATCGCCGGATTGAGATTCCGCGAATGATCCAATTGGACGGCGATCTTGGCCGAATTGAGGGAGACATCGGGACTGAAGCTTTCCATTCCGGAGACGAGACCGATCTGCGAGAAGAAGAATTCGACCGCCGGATCGGCGGCCAGCCATCCCTCGGCGAGACCGACGAATTCCTCGGTCTGTGCGTAGGAATAGTCGACGGGGGTCCGCAGAAAAACTTCGAAGGCGGAGACCCGGAGCCGCGGCATGAGTTCCCGGGGAATCCAGGCGCCGAGAATGAGAGTCAGGGCGAAAAGCACGGCGGAGACGCCGAGGATCCGGGCTTTGTGATTGAGGCTCCAGAGAAGGAAGACGTGATAGCGGGAGGCGAATCGGCCGTAGGCCGAATTGAAACCCCGGCCGACAGCCCTGAGAAGGGGTCTTATGGGGAAAGTCAGGTAATGAAGAACAAGTTGGACGAGTTGAAGAACGAATCCGAAAAGCAGACTCAGCAACCAGCCGATCCCCTTGAAGAGGAGACGAAGTCCGCGCCGCACAAAGCGGACGACGGCCGCCGGGATGCGGAGCAGTCCTCGGGACTTCGGCTGTTTCGGTCCGCCGGCGGGAGCTGGTTCTCCGGCAAGGTCTTCGGCGGAGAGCGGACTTGCCGCGGTTTTCGTGCCCCGCGAAAGCAGCATGGGAATGAGCGTCAGGGCGACGAGGAGCGAGGCCAGGAGGGAGAAGGTCACGGTCAGCGCGGTGTCCCGAAAGAGCTGTCCGGCCACGCCGCGGACGTAGATCACGGGCAGGAAGACGACGATCGCGGTGAAGATCGTTGCGCTGACGGCCATGCCGACTTCCTTTGTGCCGACATAGGCCGCGTCGGCCGGCGACTTCCCCTGGCTCCGGTGCCGGAAGATGTTCTCGGCGACGACGATGGCGCAGTCGTCGAGCATGCCGACCCCCAGAGCCAGCCCCCCGAGGGACATGATGTTGAGTGTAATGTCGCGGAGAAAGAGGATGTTGAACACGGCCATGATGGAGATTCCGATGACGGCGAAAATGGTGAGAGCCGTCCTCAAGTGCTGGAGGAAGATCAGGAGAACGAGGAAAGCCAGGAGGCCGCCCTGGAGGACCTCGTCCTTGACCGACGCAACGGCCGTTTCGATGTAGCGCGCCTGTTCCGAGACGATGAAAATTTCGACCTGGGGATATTCCCGGGTGATCCGGTTCAGGGTGTCCTTGGCCGTCCGGGTGACCGCGACGGTGTTGGCGCCGGATTCCTTGCGGATCAGAAGCCCGACGCTCTCCTTGCCGTTCAACCGCGTCGCGCCCTCGCGCTCCTTGACGGAATCCTCGACCCGGGCCACGTCGCGGAGACGGACGACGCCGCGCCCGGGCGTCGTCGCCAGGGGAATGTCGCCCAGCTCGCCGGCATGGGCGAACTCGCCGATCACGCGCAGGGCGTAAGAGAACCGGCCCTTGAGGATGGTTCCGCCCTGGAGATTGCGGTTGAAGGCGTCGATACGGGAGGCGACCTGGTCGATGGTCAGCCCGTAGAGGGACAGAAGCCCGGGATCGGCCTCGACGTGGATTTCCCGGACCGCGCCGCCCACGACTTCGGCCGATCCGATGCCGTCGAGCTGTTCGAGGCGCGGCTTGACGAGCTCCTCGGAGAATTCCTTGAGTTCGAGGAGGGAGGCCCGGCCGCTTACGGCGGCGACCATGATGGGCCGTGTCTGGGGATCCAGGGCGATAAGGGTCGGCGTCTCGGCGCCCTCGGGAAGACCGTAGCGGGCGGCGTCGAGCCTTTCCCGGGTGTGGAGCATGGCGAAATCCATGTCCGTGCCCCAGACAAACTCGAGGGTCAGGAAGGACACGCCCTCCCGGGACAGGGATTCGACCTTGCGCAGCCCGGGAACGCGGCTGACGGCGGCCTCGAGAGGCGCCGTGACCATGGTTTCGATCTCCTCGGGCGCGACGCCGGGAAAACGCGTGAGAACGGACAGCCGGGGATAGCTGATATCCGGCAGAAGATCGACGCTGAGCTGGCGCAGGGAGACAAACCCGATCAGGATGACGCCGATGTAAAACATCATCGTCGTCACCGGGCGGTCGATGGCGGT
Organism: Acidobacteriota bacterium; assembly: GCA_033549365.1. Taxonomy (NCBI): domain Bacteria; kingdom Pseudomonadati; phylum Acidobacteriota; species Acidobacteriota bacterium. Next base: position 1,998 of record JAWSUF010000006.1, on the reverse strand, counting down.
TCGGGCCAGTCTCATGTCGTTTTCGCCCGGAGGCCGCCTCCGGACCTTCTCTCAATACAAAGACGCTCGAACACGGAGAGTTGCATCATCACCTCGATATCCCTGAGACTCTCGATCAAAAAATGTATAACACAAAACGCCCCAGCTTGTCACGTTTGGAACTTGGCCCTATCCAAGATCATCCCCACTCAAGGCTTTGAGTTTATCTTCTGTTTGCTGATTCTGCTTCATCTGCATTGGAAATTGACGTTAGCAGTACTCCCGGGGCCTCCGGATCGCAAGCCGGGATGTCTTAGAAAAAAGCGCAATGCTCTCCATCTCGTCTTTCTCCGGCGAAGGGCTTGCCTTGCTCGGGGCTTTGGGGGGTTTTGTTGTTCTCTGGTACGGAGGAGGCGAGATGATCAGGGACAACTTCACCATCGGAGGCTATGTGGCCTTTGTCGCGTATCTCGGGAAGCTTTATGGCCCCACCCAAATTGTGGCTTCGCTGGGCCTGACAATCCAGCCGGCCTTGAGCGCCTTGGACAGGGTCAAGGAGCTCTTCGACTTCATCATCCATCCCGGAGAGAACGTCGTTTTCGCCGGGCCGAACGGATCGGGAAAAAGCACGATCATCAAGCTGATATTGGGACTTTATCCCGTTGATTGGGGAAAGATATTCATTGACGACCACGATATCAACTCCTTGGCGCTTTCGAGCTTGAGGGAAAGAATCGGCACGGTTTCCCAAAATTGCTTTCTTTTCAATGACACTATCAGGAACAATATCCGATACGGCAATCCGAATGCCGGGGAAGAGGAGATCGTCGAGGCGGCCAAAAAAGCCGGTGCGCATGACTTCATCATGAAGCTGGAGAAAGGATTTGATACGGAGATTGGAGAAACGGGGAAAAAGCTCTCAGGGGGAGAAAAACAGAAAATCGCGATTGCCCGTGCGTACATAAAGAAATCGGATGTCATTATTGTGGATGAGATGGCAACGCATTTGGATTGCGGCTCAGAGGAAATGATCTACGGCGCTTTAGCAGATGGATATGCGGACAAGACATGTATCATTATTGCTCACAATGCCGATGTCATTCGAATGGGCAATAGAGTCTTGGTAGTGGACCAAGGGAGAATCATAGAAAAACACCCCGCGCCAAATACTGCGAATATATGAAAGATGGCCAGGAGATCAGGCAATTCCATTTGTTTCTGGATGGCGAAAGAGAAAGAAAACAAGAGATGTTACACAAAAACTGCGTATATGGCTAATAATAAAGAAGATAATGGAAATATGTGTAACATGTAACACTCAGGGAGCAAGGTTACATGCCATATTTACACATTGAAAATGGTTTATATCATTTAATATCTGCAGGATAAGGCTTTCTCACTGCTTCAAAAAAGAATGATTACTGTAACATATTGCCAAAAAGCATACTTAAAGGGATTCCTGCTATATCAATGATAATAATACAATTGCATTGTGCTCTTCAAATGGCATGATTATTGCTTAATTATTTGCTGAGATTCTCAAAAGGATGCATATTCCGATGATCTCGGCCAGGTGTTCCGAGGGAAGCCGGCCAGGCATCGGAGCGAAGCGACGGCGGGCATCAATCTTGTACCTTAGTGGCCGGCTTGGGTCAAGGATTTCGTCGTTTTCCGCATTGATTCTCCCTTCAGGTTGAATTGGTAGGCTTGATGGACGAGCCGGTCCATAATGGCATCGGCAAGAGTCCGGTCGCCGATCATCTCGTGCCAGGCCGCCACCGGCAGTTGACTCGAGATGATCGTCGAACGGCAGTTGTAGCGATCCTCCAGGATTTCCAGCATATCCCGCCGGCTGGGATCGTCCAGCGGGGCCAAGCCCCAGTCGTCGATCACCAAAACGTCCAGCTTGAGCAGATGGACCAGGATTTTGCCGTACCGGCCGTCGACGCGGGCGACGGCCAGGGCTTGGAGCAGGCGGGGCATCCGGTAGTATTGGGCCCGGTATCCTTCCCGGCAGGC